>LBSW01000029.1 GCA_000990145.1 Parcubacteria group bacterium GW2011_GWB1_37_13
TTAAAATGCCACCGAAAAAGTTTGCGGAACTAAATGAAATCAAATACAATACAATTCAAGAGAAAGAATTAGTTGTCTAGGAAATGGGGTACAGTACACAAAGAAAGCGTTCCGGTTTGATGGAGTCACTCCATTCGGGGTCCATCCGGTTCTCCTAGCGATGCTCATCTTGAATGAAGAGCATTTAACGGAAGAAGTTCGTGTCAGGGGAGCGAAAGCTCTTCTCGCCCACGATCTGCTGGAAGACACGACAGTAGAACTTCCGGAGTGGGCCAGAGATCCCGAAGTCGAGAAGCTCGTTTGCGGACTGACCTTCACAAAGGGACAGGATAAATACGTTGACGTGTGGAGTCGCGGGGAGGATGTAATTCTCCTTTCGTTCTTCGATAGCGTGATAAACCTGACATGTGTTGGGAATGTCTTGCCAGAACGTATGGCCTACAAAAAGCAAAAGGTGCGCGAGCACTTGGTCTACATCGAGCAACGCTATCCGAAGCTCGAGATCGTCAAGATGGCGAAAGCATTTTTGCAATAGTCATCAAAACCACGCTCGTTTTCGAGCAAGCTGTGAGTCACTATTGATCTTCACTAGCCAGCACACGCCGAAAGGAGAAAAGTGTACTGGCTTTTTAATTTCCACCATCTTTTACATATGTTCGAGATAGTAGATTCCGACATTCTCAAAATTTCCGCATATGCATAAATCTTAAGATTGTTAGAAACTCTGCTATCGCAGAAAATGTAACAAATTCTAACTTCAGTGTCTAGAATTCTTAAGAACGGCCGAAAGATTTAAGCCTATTAAGTAAGCTATTTTTTTCTAAATATGATTTTACATGCTTCCTGGCAATGGTTGTTTTTAAGTATTCTAACCACTTATTGGAAGGATGAGAACTGCCTTTTGTAATTATTTCCACAATATCCCTATTTTTTAATTTTGAAAAAATTTGAGACATTTTCCCGTTGATCTTTACTCCAAAGATATGGTCTCCGATGTCCGAATGTATAGCATAAGCGAAATCTATCGGACTTGAATCTTCCGGCAGATCCACTACGTCTCCCTGGGGAGTGAAAACAAAAATACGGTCATTAAAAAAATCCATTTTCAAATGTTCAAGAAAAATTTTCGGATCATCCGGCAGATAATTTAAATTTTTCAATTCTTCAATCCATTTGAATTTTAATTTTTCTTTCACATTTTTTAAGTTGCTATTTTCCTTGTAAGCAAAATGCGCAGCAATGCCGTAAGCCGCTTCTCTATGCATTTCTTTGGTTCTTATTTGAATTTCCGCAATTCCGCCTGTGCCGGTAAAAATAGTCGTGTGAATAGATTGGTAGCCATTCGGTTTTGGAAGCGCTATATAATCTTTAATTTTTCCAGGCAGGGGATTCCAAAGGGAATGTATAATTCCTAAGACTTTGTAGCATTCTTCTATGCTCTCTACCACTACGCGCATAGCCACAATGTCATAGATCTTGTCAATATCCATTTCGTATTTCAAAAGTTTTCTCCATAGGCTGTATTTGCGTTTTACTCGGTAATCAATTTCAACTATTTTTATCTCATTCTTTTTAAATTCTACTTCCAATTTTTTTCGAACTTCATATAAATTTTTCTGATATAAATCCTTTTTTTCTTTTATTATTTCCTCCACTTGCGCATATTCTTTGGGATAAGCGTAAGGAAAAGCAACATCCTCCAATTCGCCCTTGAGTTTTCCCATTCCTAAACGATTAGCCAGAGGCGCGTAGACTTCAATTGATTCTATCGCAATTCTTTCTTTTTTTTCTTTCGGCACAAATTTCAGCGTTTTTAAATTATGAAGCCGGTCGGCAAATTTTATGATAATCGCGCGCAAATCATTTGCCATAACAATAAAGAATTTCCGCAAACTTTCTACGTGTCTTTCGTGTCCTCGATACTTGAGAATTCCAAGATTCGTCACATTCTCTATTAAGAATAAAATATCGTCGTTAAATTCTTTTTTTATTTCTTCTTTGGTTGCTTTTGCATTTTTTAACACATCGTGCAATAATCCTGCGGCAATGGTCTGCGCATCCATTCCAAAACCGGCAAGAATTTTTGCAGTTTCAAAAACATGGTTGAAATACGGCTCTCCGCTAAATCTTTTTTGATCTTTATGCGCGCGCTCCGCAAACTCATAAGCTTTTGTTATAAGTTCTTTCTCTTTTTCATTTACTCCTCCTGCCACGAGGTCTGTTATTTCTTTTACACTCGGCATAAGAGAATTATACCCTTAATTTTTAATTAAGTGGAATTTTGTGCGGATTATGCATTTTACAAGATTTATTAGAACAGCGTTCGGGAATAGTTTTAGTGCCTTCCATCATCAAGCTTTTACATTCTTTACATATTGCGCCTGTCGGTTTTGCTTTTATGGCAAATTTGCATTTTGGATAATTAGAACAAGAATAAAAAATTCCGAATCGTCCGCGACGTTCGCTTATATCTCCAGTTTTACAAATAGGACATAATATTCCTGTTTTTTTCTTTGCTTCATCAGCTTCATCACTTTTAATAAATTTGCATTTTGGATACCGTGAACAAGAAATAAAAGTACCGGTGCCGTCGCGCCTTTCTTTGATTACCAGCTTACCGCCGCCAGCCTTGCCTTTTTTTTCGCCGCATTCAGGACATATTTCTCCCGTTTCTTCAGGACCTTTTAACTCTGTTCCATCAAGCATTAAAGCTCCGTCACAATCGGGATATTTTAAACAAGAATAAAATTTACCTACGCGAGAAAGTTTGATGATCATTCCTAAACCGCATTTTGGACATTTTATATTAGGAGGCGCTGATCCTAAATTGGTCGCTTTTTCTAATTTTTCTTTTGATTTTATATCTTTTGAAAACGGCCCGTAAAAATCTTTAAGCGTTTTTTCGTATTCACGCTCGCCTCGAGAAATTTCATCAAGTTTGTCTTCCATTTCCGCTGTAAAACTGTCAGAAATGTAGTTCATAAAATGTTTTTCTAAAAAATTCGACACAACTTCGCCGACATCGGTAGGGAATAATGTTTTACCTTCCTTATTTACATAACCTCTTTCTTCTATTGTTTTCATTATGGACGCATAAGTGGATGGTCTACCTATTCCTCTAGCCTCCAATTCTTTAATTAAGCCAGCCTCGCTATATCTGCCTAGCGGCTCAGTAAATTTTTCTTCGCTTGCAAGATTAAGCAGTTTTAATTCTTCTCCAGTTTTGCATAAAGGCAATTCTATATCATCGCCTCTCGCATCGCTATCCATTTTGAGCCAGCCCGGAAAAAGCAAACGCGAACCATTGGCAGAAAAATCCGGAAATTGAAACTTGGAGGTTCTTCCTCCATTTGGAGGAAGAACCTCCAAGTTAATTGTTGCTATGATTTTCGTCTTTAATAATTTCGCGTCAGCCATTTGTGAAGACACAACGCGTTCCCAAATTAATCTATAAAGTTTGTCTTGTTCATCCGTGCCTACGACCATATTTTCAATACGTGTTGGCCGTATCGCCTCGTGCGCTTCTTGAGCATTTTTAGATTTAGTTTTATAAATTCTGGTCTGTATATATTCTTTGCCGTATTTCTTTTCAATAAGCGCGACAATCTGGGCTTGAGCGGCCGCAGACAAATTCGTGCTGTCAGTTCGCATATAGGTAATGTGCCCAGCTTCGTAAAGTTTTTGAGCTATTTGCATCGTACGCGAAGGAGAATAGCCTAAGCGCGAACTTGCAGTCTGTTGTAATGTAGAGGTAATGAAGGGCGCGCGAGGAGAACGTTTTTGTTCCGATTCTTTTACTTCACTTACAAGCCACGTTCCAACTTTTCCTATTTCCATTATTTTTTCTACGATTTTCTCGTCTCTCGGTTCTTCAGAACATTCCAAGCTTATTTTCTGTTTTTTATTGGTCTCAAATAGGCCAAAAATTTTCCAAAATTTTTCTGAAATAAAAGCGCGAATCTCGCGTTCGCGCTCCATTATTATGCGCAACGCAGGAGATTGTACACGTCCAGCAGAAAGCCCATAACGAACTTTTTTCCAAATTAAACCTGAAAGATCATAACCCACGAGACGATCCAAAACTCTGCGCGCTTCTTGAGCTTTACGTAAATTAGTATCAATTTTGCGGGGATGTTGGAGAGCTTCGGACACCGCTTCCTTGGTAATTTCATAAAAAACCACCCTTTCTATCTGGGCTTTAATTTTCCTATTTTCGTTTAAAAGTGTTTCTATATGCCAAGCGATAGCTTCTCCTTCGCGGTCAGGGTCGGTTGCCAATATTATTTCATTAGATTTGGAAGCCAACTCTTGCAATTCGCGCACAATTTTTTCTTTGCCTTTGGAAATTTCATAATGCGGAACAAATCCCGCTTCTATATCTATCGCTTTTTTATTTGATTTCGGCAAATCTCGAATGTGCCCGATTGACGCGCGCACAATAAAAGAATCCCGATTCGCCTTCACTGAAGTTTCAGCGGACAAATATTTTTCAATAGTTTTTGCTTTTGATGGCGATTCAACAATTAATAATTTCATCCCGTTAAAAATATAAAAATTTAATTTATAATAATATTTCCCGTAAAGAGAATTTCTAACGGGATTCATTCCAACGCCAATCTGATTTCTCCCATTTCTTCTTTAATTAATTCTTTTATTTCCATTACAGAAAGCAGAGCGTTGGCGGTTGCTATCGGAAGTTTTATTTTCTGGATTAAATAATCTCTTTGCATTGGCTCTCTAAGCAAATTAATAACATTTTTTTCTTCAGGCGATAAATCTTCAAAAAGTTTTTTTTGTTTTTCTTCGTTTTTGGGCAATTCGAAACCGAGCGCTTCTAACACATCTTCAGCGCAAGTGACAGGGATGGCGCCTTGATGCAGTAATTTATTTGTGCCTTTTGAATTGGAAGAAAAAATTGATCCCGGCACGACAAGCAGATCGCGATTATATTCTGTTGTAAGTCGGGCAGTAATAAGAGTGCCGGATTTTTCTTCTGCTTCTATTATTAGCGTCGCTTTTGAAATTCCAGCCATAAGTCTGTTGCGCATAGGAAAACTCCATTGAGTCGCCTTGAAATCAGGCTCAAATTCCGAAATTAAACATCCGCCGCTTTCAACAATTTCATTCATCAATCGCACATTCGTTTTTGGATACATTGCTTCAGAAGAAAGTCCTGAACCTGGAAAAACTATGGTTTTGAGTCCCATTTGCATAGCTTTTTTATGAGCTATGGTATCTATGCCCATAGCAAAACCAGACACTATTACTATTGGGTAGCCTTTCAAGCCTGTAATTATTTTTTCACACGCCTCTTTTCCATAAGAGGTAAATTTTCTCGATCCCACAACGCAAAGATATATTAAATCTTCCGGTGGCAATTCGCCGATGATCCAAAGATCTTCCGGGGGCTGGGGGGTTTCCAAAAGCGCTTTTGGAAATTTGTTTTTTGGAAGTTTTTGAATTTTCATTTATTATAGTATATACTATATTTATGCTGGACATAAAATTCATTCGTGAAAATAAAGAAATAGTGCAGGAAGGCGCAAAGAAAAAACACGTAGAGATTGACATAAGCAAACTTACAGCTCTTGATGATGAACGCTTGAAAGAACTCAAAGAAATAGAAGATCTGCGAGCGGAAATCAATCGAGTTTCCAATGACATAGCCCGCGATCAGAATTCTGCGCTTAAAATCCAGCTAATTGAAGAAATGCGCGCTGTTAAAGAAGAAATTAAAACTAAAGAGGAGAAATTTAAAAAAACAATAGAAGAGTGGCAAAAAATGATGTTGCAAGTGCCAAATGTGCCTGATATGACGGTGCCTCTCGGAACCGGCGAAGAGGATAATAAAGAAATTTCAGCGTGGGGAGAAAAACCTAAATTTGATTTTACTCCAAAAGATCACACAGAACTGATGATAAAACTAAATATGGTTGATTT
Organism: Parcubacteria group bacterium GW2011_GWB1_37_13; assembly: GCA_000990145.1. Taxonomy (GTDB): domain Bacteria; phylum Patescibacteriota; class Minisyncoccia; order Phycocordibacterales; family UBA9973; genus UBA9973. The sequence continues at coordinate 5,941 of LBSW01000029.1, forward strand.
TGAAAGGGGTGTGAAGGTTCACGGTTTCCGAGGATATTTTTTGCAAAACGATGGAGTAGAACTTTCTTGGGCAATTTGGAATTATGCTCGAAAATTTTTTGGAGAAAAAAAATTTAATAATTTTATTGCTCCGGCAATTGTGCACAAACAACACTTATATGGCACAGGACATTTGCCTGGAGGAGGGGAAGACATTTATAAAACAGAAGACGGGGATTGCCTCTCTGGTACGGCAGAGATACCGATGATGGGATACCATAGTAATGAAATAATAAAAAGAGAAGAGTTGCCGAAACGTTATTTAGCATTTTCTCCGTGCTATAGAAGGGAAGCGGGCGCTCATTCAAAAGACACCAAAGGGCTTATCCGAGTGCAGGAATTTTATAAACTTGAACAGCTTATACTTTGCGAAGCAAGCCACGAAGAATCAGTTAAATATCACGAAGAAATAACTAGAAATTTTGAAGAATTTTTAGAATCGCTCGGCATTCCTTATCGCCGATTGGAAATTTGCACAGGAGATTTAAAATCTGCCCATGTGAAAAGCTACGATACCGAAGCTTGGCTTCCATCGCAAAATCAATATCGCGAACTTTCCAGCGCTTCATATTATCATGATTTTCAAACAAGAAGATTCAATATCCGTTACAAAGATAAAGACGGAAAATCTCATTTTGTTCATTCGCTCAACAGCACAGCTGTGGCAACTCCGAGAATTTTAGTTGTTATAGTGGAAAATTACCAGCAAGCTGACGGTTCTATAAAAATTCCAGAAGTCTTGCGAAAATATATGGGAGATAGGGAATTCATAAAATAAAAACTATGAAGCGAAATATTTTAAATTCTCCTCGTCTTTTGAAATTAAAAAAAAAGAGACAAAAAATTTTTCTAAATAAAATTTTTTTATCTGTAATCTCTCTTCTTACTGTTTTTGCAGGCCTGTCTTATCTTTCCGGTTTAAAACAATTAAATATTACGGAAGTAAAAATAAATGGAAATAAGTCGATAGATTCCGAAATGGCGAAAATAATTGCGCAAAAAGAAATTACAGGAAATTATCTGTGGTTTTTTCCAAAAACAAATATTTTATTTTATCCAAAAAACAATATTAAAAATGAGCTGCAGAACGAATTTAAAATTAGAAATTTCCTTAATTGAACGGGAAGCTTCGTATATGTGGTGCGATACTACATTGCCAGAAAGTGACGTTGCAGGACAAAAATGCTATTTTATGGATGAAAACGGCTTTATTTTTGATGAAGCGGCATATTTTTCCGGAGGGGTTTATTTTAAGTTTTATGGAAAAATATCCGTAGAAGAAAACAGCCTATCCGGAACTTATTTTGCAAAAGAAAATTTTTATAAATTTATTTTGTTTAAAAAAGTGTTGGAAAATATGAAATTGAAACCCATAGCGTTGTATCAGGAAGATAATGGAGATATTAAGTTTTTTCTTTCCAGAGAAAATTCGTCGTTTATGGGACCGGAAATAATTTTAAAAATAAATTCTGATTTTCAAAAAGTGGCGGAAAACCTGGAAACAGCGCTCAATACGGAACCCTTGCAGTCAAATTTTAAAAATAAATATTCTTCCTTGTTGTATATTGATCTTCGGTTTGGAAATAAGGTATATTACAAATTCCACTAAGATATGCAGAATTTTTGGCAAAAACTAGATAAACCATTTTTCTGTCTTGCGCCGATGTCGGATGTTACCGACATCGCTTTTCGTCATATGCTAGCGAAATATGGTAAAAATAGAGAAAACAGAAACAAAGTTGTTTTTTGGACAGAATTCGTTTCAGCTGATGGTTTGTGTAATAAATTGGGGAGAAAAAAATTATCGCATATGTTGGAATTTTCGGAATCTGAAAGACCTATTGTAGCGCAGGTTTTTGGGGCTAATGGAGATAATATGAAAAAGGCTTGCCAGTATGTTGCCAGTCTTGGTTTTGATGGAATTGATATAAATATGGGTTGTCCAGATAAATCTGTGGTGAACCAGGGGGCCGGTGCTGGCATGATAAAAAACCCCAAGCTGGCACGAGAAATTATTCAGGCAGTTCATGCCGGAATAAAATCTGCCGGTTGTCATATTCCAGTTTCAGTTAAAACAAGAACTGGTTTTAATAAAGAAGGAATTGATACATGGATTCCAGAACTTCTTAAAGAGGATATTTCTGCTCTAACGATTCATTTGCGTACTGCTAAAGAGTTGTCTCTGGTTCCGGCAAATTGGGATCATATTAAAAAAATAAAGGAACTTATTAAAAAAAGTGGAAAAGATATTTTGCTTATTGGTAATGGTGATGTCGTAGACATTGACGATGCTAAGAGGAAATGTGAGAAATATGGTTGTGATGGAGTAATGATAGGTCGCGGAGTTTTTGGGAATCCGTGGCTATTCCGTAGAGGAGTTGCTTCCAAAGAGACTTGGGAGCGCGACGGCGCGAGCACGAGGAATTTTTTAGTAAAAAAATATCCGTGCTCTTTGGAAGCAACTCCTCTTAAGGAAAGATTGCAGGTAATGCTAGAACACACAAGATTTTTTGAAAAAATGCTTGGCAAACATAAAAGTTTTGACGTAATGAAAAAACATTTCAAAGCATATGTGAATGGTTTTGAGGGCGCAAAAGAACTGCGGGTTAAATTAATGGAAACAGAAAATGCTGAACAGGTTGAGGATGTAGTTAATGATTTTCTGAAACTATAAAAGATCTAAAAAGTGTCTACGATGTTGAACATATGTAAAAGATAGTAGAAAAGTTTAGTTTAGTTGATTTTTGATACTTTTTATGCTCATATTTAGAAAACAAACCTGGAGTAAGGGTAAACCGAGCTCTTGGCGGGGCTCGTTCTTTACAACAGGAAAATGAATGAGTTATGAATACATCAATCGCAGAAACAGTGTCTGATCCGCAGATCCAAGCTCACAAGCAAATTGCGGAGTTTCGTCAGGAAATAGACATTTGTGATGCTCAAATCGTCGATCGCCTGGCATACCGTCTTGCCTGCGTTAAAGCAATCGGAGAGATTAAGTGTGGTGCCAATATGGCCGTACACGATCCTACCCGAGAGTCAAGCCAGTTTTCGCGCTTAGTACATCTGGCACGACTCAACAATATTCCGCCGGAGCAGGTTATTATCCCGTTCATGGCGATAGTCCAACTGTCCAGACAGGCTCAGAATGGTGCTAGGGTGGAAGACAAATCACCGATAGTTCCCAAACTTTGCCTAATTCATAAGTGGAGAACCTGCGGTATTGAAGTGCCGGAGTCTGCTGTTCGGGTTTGTCCGACATGTCATTCTCCGCTTTTTTGAAATCATGTTCAAAACTTTCGAATCAAATCGAGCCACGAAAGTGGCTCTTTCCTTTTTATATAATGATTTTTTATCAAAAATTTGCTAGAATGATTTTATGCACGATTTGGCACTATACCGTAAATATCGCCCTAAAAGTTTCAATGAGGTCCTAGGGCAAGATCATATTGTAAGGATTTTGGAAAGCTCCGTAGAAACAAACAAGGTCTCGCATGCTTATCTTTTTGTGGGTTCGCGGGGGACGGGCAAAACTTCTGTGGCTCGGATTTTTGCCAGCTCAATCGGGGTATCAGCAAATGATCTCTACGAGATAGATGCCGCTTCAAATAGGGGCATTGAAGATATAAAAGAATTGCGCGAAGGGGTGCGGGTTCTGCCTTTTGATTCAAAATATAAAGTTTACATCATTGACGAGGTGCATATGCTTTCTAAAGATGCATGGGGCGCATTGTTAAAAACCTTAGAAGAACCGCCTAAACACGTTATTTTTATTCTAGCTACAACTGAATTTCATAAAGTTCCCGAAACAATTATTTCCCGTTGTCAGGTTTTCACTTTCAAAAAAGCATCGAATAATGTTTCAAAAAAAATGCTGATCGATGTAGCTAAAAAAGAAGGTTTTGATTTAGATGGAGGATCTGCCGAACTTTTAGCAATTTTAGCTGACGGATCATTCCGCGATGGATTAGGTGAACTGCAAAAAGTTTTAAATTTTTCTAAAGCAAAAAAAATTAAGAGAGAAGATGTGGAAAAAATAACTGGAGCTCCAAAGACGACTCTAGTGAATGATTTTATTTCCGCCATTGCCGAAAAGAATATAGAAAAAGGAATAAAAGCTGTGCAAACCGCCTCATTTGAAAATTTGGATATGAGATTATATTTTAAACTTATAATCATAAAATTTCGTATGGCTATAATCTTGCGTTATGCGCCGAAACTTAAAGATGAAATGGCAGGGGATTTATTGGAATCTGATTTAGAATTTTTGCAGGCTTTAGTGAAAGAAGACCGAGAAGGAGTGCTTCGTTCTCCCGCTTTGGCAGTTTTACTTGAAGCATATCAAGACATAGAAAACGCATTTATTGCCGAACTGCCCTTAGAGCTTGCCTTGATAAGGATTTTAAACAAGGAATAGAATTATATTTATGAATATTTTATTTTTATCTGAGGACAATTCTATTTTTAATAATGGTAGTCTGAATCAGGTAAAAATTTCTGAATATGCTTCTCTTGTGAATATGCTTTTTGTTATTGTAACTACCGGTTTTAAAAAAAAATCAATCCAAACAAAACAAATTTCCCACAACACTTGGATATATCAAACCAACTCTGCTTATAAATTTCTGCGCGCTTGGGATATTTTTAAATTGGCGTCATTTGAAATAAAAAATAGAAATATTTTCCAAGCCGACGTAATAATCTGCGAAGGGCAATTTACAACTGTCTTTGCCGGTTACCTTCTTTCAAAAAAATTTAAGAGGCCGCTTTATGTTTTTCTTTCCGGGAAAAGCGAAAAGAATTTTTTTGCTCCGGTCGGACTGAAAAACTTTTTGCTCTCAAAAATTATTTGGTTTATTTTAATCAAAGCTGATTGCATTAAAGTGGATAATTTTGAAGTAAAAGAAAAGTTGCGCAAAAAACTTGCTCTAAAAAATCACACGATCCAAGTGATTAAGCCGTTTCTTGATACGGATTTGCTGCTCGCCAGCGCTAAAACATCAGATAGCGAAGAAAGAATGGAAAATAATTTCATTAAAAGAAAATTTCCTGACTTTAAATTCACGGCGGTGGCTTTCGTGGATGATATTGAACAAGTTAAACTTGCTCTTAATATTCTTAAAAAAATAAATAAACATTTTCCGCCAATTTCGCTTGTCCTGCTTCTTTCATACAACCTGAAAAGTTCTTATGTTAATTTTTTTATAAAAAAAAGATTAAAGTTTTTTGTTCGAGTGGAAAATGTTGGCGAAGATTTATGCGAATATTTGGTCAGCGCAAATACTTTTTTTGGCATATCCGAAGGCGAAAAATATGAAGGAGTTTTGAGCAAAGCTTGCGCCGTGGGAGCGACGATTATCGCTCTCGACAGCAGTGTTTCAAAAACGCTTATCGAAGACAACACCACCGGTTTTATATGCCCCTTGTCCGATAAGCAAAAAACAATCGATTATTTTGCCGCTAAAACCTTGTTTCTTATGGAAAATCCCAGCATTGGTTCTGGTTTTAAGATGAATATAGCTATTTCTTTTAAAGAACAATTTAATAACACAAAGGAAGAATATCTAAATAAATTAAAATTAAGCTGGAAAGAATGTCTGGAAAAATACAAAAAATCTCACCTGAAATTTTACAGATACTGAGATTTAAATTCTTAATTTAAAATATGCAAAATTAAAAAATATGTGATATTATTCGAAGTCCAATTGGGAGATCGTCTAACGGTAGGACAGCGGCCTTTGAAGCCGTGAATCTTGGTTCGATTCCAAGTCTCCCAGCCAACAAGGATAAGATTGAAAGGTTGCCTCGCGGCTTCGCCGCTCGGCATTGAATTCAGCGAGGATTTGCCAGTCATTTCTGAACGAAACCGAAACCGCTCGCTCCGCGAGCTGGGGGTTCG
>LBSW01000030.1 GCA_000990145.1 Parcubacteria group bacterium GW2011_GWB1_37_13
TCTTTATTCAAATTCAGTCGTAGCTGGAGGTTTGGGTGTCATATCAAAAAATACGCGGACAATATTTTTGTGTTTAGTGAGAGCATTTATAATTTCATTTACAACTTTTTCAGGAAAATAATAACCTTTGGCTGTCATAAAATCGGATGTTTGCACAGCGCGAACCGCTAGGGAGTGCCCATAAACGCGTTCGTCGCCTTTCACTCCGACTGAATTAATGCCGAGAAGCGTGACGATAAGTTGGGAAATATCTTTGGCGATATTATATTTTTTTAGAATATCAGTTACAGTTTTATCTGCTTCCCTTACTAAATTAATATTTTCTTTTGATACTGGCGTGCCGACAACTCGTAAATATAAACCCGGTCCAGGAAAAGGATTACGTTCATATACAGCAGGCGGAAGATTCATTACGCGAGCGAGTTCTCGAACTTCATATTTAAATAAGTTTCTTAAAGGATGCAAAAAGGATGCAAATCTTCCACTTTCCAAGAAAGTCCTACATTGTGGTGTGTTTTTATCATTGCCGACTCCCCTACCTTGCCAGTTTCTATGATGTCGGTTGCGAGAGTTCCCTGCGCAATAAAGCCGGCATTATACTTTACTATTTGTTCTTCAAATATTTTTTGATATACAGCGCGGAATTTCGCGCGTTTTTCTTCTCCGTCGATTGTCTGGCTGATATTTTTTATAAATTCTTTGGAAGCTGGAATTACTGCAAGATTTTTTTTCAAATTTTTTCCTAAAGCGCTTGCCGTATTCGCTTTTAACTCTTCGAGCTCATTTGCTCTCAGTCCGCCGGTATCTATCGCTATGCAAATAAGCCTCTTTCCTAAAACTGGGGCAAGAATACTGGCGAGGGTGGTGGAATCAACTCCTCCCGAGACGCCCAAAATTATATTTTGTTTTTTTGCGGGGGTTACAACGTCCAAAACCTCTTTCTGGATTTGGTGGATTAAATTTATCGGATCCCAATCTTTTTTACAAAGAGAAAGCGTGAGAAAATTTTGCAATATTTTTTTTCCTTTTTTAGTATTGATAACTTCAGGATGAAATTGAATTCCCAGTACGCGATTGCTTTTGTCGCTCATAGCAGCAATACCGCCCGATGTGGCGATAGAAGTAAAACCTTTTGGAAGCTTAGTGACTGTGTCTCCGTGGCTTGCCCAGACTTCCGTTTTTTTGAGAACGTCTTTAAAAAGCGGATGAATTGTGTCTAATATTGCTTCAGCCGGTCCATATTCACGATGCTCGTGCGGCTTAGCTACAAGACCTCCGAGTTTATAAGCAAGAAGCTGCATACCATAACAAATACCCAAGATAAAATATTTTTTACCGGTAGTATCAAGTAATTTTGGAAGTTCTGGCGCTCCTTTATCATATACGCTCCAATTACTGCCAGAGAGAATGACTGCTTTGGGAGTATTGCTATCTAACCATTTATCAACTTTCTTCGGTGGAAGTATTATGCTTCGCACTCCAAGCTCGCGCAGGGTTCTTCCAATAACTAGCGTGTATTGCGATCCATAGTCTACAATAAGTATTTGTATGTTGTCCATAATATGTTAGTATACACAATATATTATGGCTTCAAAAGTAAAAGAAAAATTAAAACAAGAAAATAAAGAAAATTTTAAAGAAGGTCTGACTTACGACGATGTTTTGCTTGTGCCTCTATATTCGGAAGTATTGCCTCGCGAAGTTGATATAACTTCTTTTCTTACCAAAAAAATAAAACTCAATGTTCCGATTATTTCCGCCGCTATGGACACGGTGACCGAGGGAGCGATGGCGATAGCGATGGCGCAGGAAGGAGGAATAGGAATTATCCACAAAAATATGAATATCCAAAAACAGGCGGAAGAGGTGCGCAAAGTTAAGCGTTCCGAAAGCGGGATGATTCACGACCCTATAACTCTGCAAAGCGGAGCGTTGCTGAAAGAAGCGCTTCAAATTATGAAAGAAAATAAAATCGGCGGCATTCCAATCGTTGATAAAAATAAAAAACTCCTTGGAATTCTAACCAACCGCGATTTAAGGTTTCAAAAAAATTTAGAACTTCCGGTTGGCGAGATAATGACAAAAAAAAATTTGATAACCGGCAGTCTGGGCACAAATTTAAAAGAAGCGGAAAAAATACTTACAGAATATAAAGTTGAAAAATTGCCGTTAGTGGATAAGCAAAACAAGCTCATCGGCCTTATTACTTACAAAGATATAATGAAAGTAAAATCTCGGCCAAATTCTTGCAGAGATAGTTTTGGAAGATTGCGAGTAGGGGCCGCGGTGGGCGTAACAGCCGATACTCTGGATCGAGTAAAAGCGCTTGAGCAAAATGGAGTTGATGTGATAGTTATTGATACCGCTCACGGCCATTCAAAGGGAGTGATTGAAATGCTCAAGAAAATAAAAAAAGAATTTCCAAAAATGGAAGTTATTGTCGGCAATATCGTCACAGTGGATGCCGCTCGCGATTTAATAAAAGCCGGAGCTGACGCGATAAAAGTGGGTATCGGACCGGGATCAATTTGCACCACTCGAGTGATTGCTGGGGTAGGTTTTCCACAATTTTCTGCTGTATATGAAGTTGCCAAAGCGGTTAAAGACTTAGTGCCAATTATTGCTGATGGAGGAATTAGGCATACCGGAGACATCGGAAAAGCTATCGCCGCCGGAGCAAGTTCGGTTATGGCGGGTTCTATTTTTGCCGGAGTTGAGGAATCCCCAGGCGAAACAATAATTTTAGACGCTAGGAAATATAAAACTTATCGCGGGATGGGTTCGATTGAAGCTATGAAACAGGGTTCAAAAGACAGATATTTTCAAGACGCAGAAGATGATATTAAAAAACTTGTGCCTGAAGGAATTGTGGGACGGGTATCGTTTAAGGGAGGTCTCTCCGAGGTTATTTATCAACTCGTGGGAGGACTTCGGTCTGGCATGGGATATTGTGGAGCGAAAAATATCAAAACTCTGCAAAAAAAAGCAAAATTTGTTAGAATTACGCAATCCGGCATAGAAGAAAGTCATCCACACGATGTTATAATTACTAAAGAAGCTCCTAATTACAGCGTGGGTAATAAATAAATGACAAATAAAATTTTAAAAAAGAAAAAAGAGGGATTTATTGACGTGGTTGTCGGGCTTCAATGGGGAGACGAGGGAAAGGGAAAAAATATAGACGAGCTTCTTTCTCATAAGATTTATTCGGGAGTTGCGCGCTTTCAAGGCGGAGCGAACGCGGGGCACACTTTAAAATTGGGAGATATGACTTTTATCGGGCATATTGTACCCTCGGGTTGTTTTCAAAAAAATATAGAATTATATATCGGCAACGGAGTTGTGGTTGATGTTGTGTCTTTAATTAAAGAAATAAAACAACTGAAAGATTTGGATTTTGATGTCGTTTCCCGGCTTTTTATTTCAAATCGCGCAAAACTAGTCTCGTATTTACATCCCTTTTTAGATCAAGCCGACGAATATCGCAGGAACAACTTAGGAACAAAAGTGGGTTCCACTGCCAGGGGCATCGGTCCAGTTTACAGCGATGTAAGGGCGAGAAGGGCGCTTCTGATTGGCGATGTATTAAGAGCGGATTTTGAACAAAAAGAAGAAGTTCTTTATCAATTCCATATGAATCTTTTGAATATGTATAAAGATAAGTATGGTTTTAAAATTGATCTGGAAAAAATAAAGGAAGCGAAAAAAATGTGGTGGGACGCTTTAAAGGAGATAAAAAAACTGCAGATTTGCGATTTGTCTTTTTTAATACAAAAGAGATTGAGAGAAGGAAAAAATATTTTGGCCGAAGGCGCGCAAGGCGCTATGTTAGATATTGATTTTGGAGATTATCCGAATGTTACCAGTTCCAATACCCTGCCCTCCAGCGTTTGTTTGGGCCTTGGCGTGTCTCATAGGTATCTGCGGGATATATACGGCGTCATTAAGGCTTACACGACTAAAGTAGGCGGGGGAAACTTTCCAGCTAGAATAAAAGATGAAGCTTTAGAAAAACTCTTCCAGAAAGCAGGCAATGAATTCGGAGCCACTACTGGACGTCCCAGAATGTGCGGTTGGCTTGATTTATTTGCGCTTCGTTATGCGATTAATCTTTCGGGTATTAATAAAATCTTCATAAACAAAGCTGATATTTGCTTGAGCGATAAAGTGAAAGTAGTAACAGGTTATAAAAATGGCCGGAAAATTTTTAAAGAATTTCCATTATATTTAAGCGAAGTAAAAAACGTAGTTACGGAAGAAATCGCCGGCTGGGGTGGTGCAGATTACGGAGTTAATGATAAAAAGAAAGTATCCAAAGAGCTCACTTCATATTTAAAATACATAAAAAGCAAACTCGCTGACCTTGATATAAAAATCATCTCCGTCGGCACCGGCCCTGACCGAGATCATTTCTTCAATTGGGATAAATAATGGGATAAATAACTTGTAAGATTTTATCCAAATTTTCTTAAACTATCATATATGATATGTTAAGGAATTATTTTTATTTGTGTTAAATCTTGTTTAACGCGCTTTTGCCGATATCTTTGCGATATTGCATACCCTCAAATGAAATCTTCTCTATAGCTTTATATGATTTTTTAAGAGCTTCCTCTAAAGTATCGCCGATGGCAGAAACGCCGAGCACTCGCCCGCCATTTGTTGTGAGGTTTGTTGTGAGGTCTTGCCTAACAACTTTTGTGCCAGCATGGAATATTACAATATCTGGTTGTTTTTCAGCTTCTTTAATGCCAGAAATAATTTTTTCTTTTTCATAAACACCGGGATAACCTTTTGAAACCAGCACAACATTGCAAGCGTACATATTTTTTTTCCATTTTATTTCTAAATCAGAAATTTTTCCGTCAATACAGGCGGCAAAAATATCTAAAATGTCCGTATCTAAAAGTCGCATATATGTTTGAGTTTCCGGGTCGCCAAAACGCGTATTATATTCAAGAATTTTAGGTCCGTCTTTGGTTAATATTAATCCTGGATATAAAATTCCTTCAAATGGAGTTCTCGCGTCAGACATTCCTTTTAAAGTCGGCAAAACTATCTCTTTTTCTATTCTATTTATCATATCTTTATCGACAAATGACAACGGAGCGATTGTCCCTAGATAATGGAAAAATTTTATAATTTTTACCATCAGAAAATATATGCACAGAAATTTCAGGTCCAGTCAAAAATTCCTCTATCACCACTTCGTTGCCTGATTCCCCGAATATTTTTTTTATCATCATATTTTCCAGCGTCTCAACAGCTTCTTTTTGTGTTTGGCAGATAATTACGCCTTTGCCTAATGCCAGTCCGCTTGCTTTAATAACAATAGGCAGTGCCTGTTTTTTTATGTAGTCTTTTGCTTTTTCAAAATCGTTAAATATTTCAAATTTTGCAGTTGGCAGATTGTGCTGGCGCATAAAATCTTTAGAAAAAGCTTTTGACCATTCAAGCTT
>LBSW01000031.1 GCA_000990145.1 Parcubacteria group bacterium GW2011_GWB1_37_13
GCTCATACGCCACTTTACTTCCATATCAACCATAGATTTGTCTAAACCCTCTTTGGTGATGTAATAAGCTTTGTCAAAATGCGCATGACAACTGATAAACCCTCCATTTTTTTTAATGGCTTCCAACATTTGCATTTTTAAATTCCAGGGAGTTTTATTTTCCATATTTTTATTTCATTCTTTTTAGTTTTTCACTGGCCGCAATGATACGAGTCATACCGATACCGGCGCCGCAACGAGGAAAAAATTTAAGGGATAAAAATTCGTTCAGTTCCTTTTCTGTTCTTTCTTTGCCAAATAAATTAAATAATTGTTTGGCATATTTTCCTTTACTGATAGTATAAAATTCCCTTCTCATTTCTTCCGGATTAGTGCTGCGTTCCGCAGAACCGATGGTTTCATTGCCATACATTATTACATCTATTTTTTCAGCATAATTTTTATTTCTTCTTCTCATATTCCAAAAAGGAGAGGTATAGGAAGGAAATTCTTTGCAAAAAACAATAGGCCCAAAATCTTTAAGCATTTTGTTTTCATGTTCTGTTTTCAATTCTTCCACTCCATAATAGTTTTTTAATTCATCGTAAGATTTATGAAAATATGTTTTTTTGGCGCCGAAACCTAAATATTCTAAAATTTCAACTTCAAATTTTTCCAGATCTGAAAGTGTTCCTTTCAGTTCAAATTCAAACATCGGAAATATTATTCGGTGGCGTCCAGGAATTGGTTTTTTTTCATTTCTGAAACTTGTGCTGAGACAAAACACTCCGGGCAATTCCGGTTTGGTTAAAAGTTCATACTCAAGCCACATCTGTCCTGTTTGTGGCAACGGCCAGACCTGTCCGGCATAATTAAAAGTGGCAACTGTAAGAGGATCTTCGCAAGCGGCTAAAATAGAAAGCCTGTCTTGAGTGTTTACTTCCACGAATCCCTTTTTCAGACAGAATTGGCGCATTTTATTTACAATCTCACTGAAAGCTATAATGTCTTTTTCTCCTATGTAATTATTTATCATATTATTTTTTTGAGATTAATAAATTTTTAATTCTGGTAAAATTTTTCTTTCACTTCTTGATAAGCTTCTCTAAAATTTTTGCCGGTCCTTACCAGCTTTAGCGCTTCGTCTGTGGCATAAAGTTCAGAACTGCAAGCGTTTTCCAGATTTGTTTTCTTCGTCTCTAAATTTTTTATGACAAGAATCATAACTTCTAACGTATCAAGCGCAAGTTTTATTCCTTTCATATATGGTTCTTTGGTAAGTTGAAAATCTCTGTTGTATCCGGCAGGAAGATTTTTGACGATATTTTCTATTTGATTTTGATAACCGTTAAAGACAGCGATATTACCCCTGATTAATTCCAAAACATCATAATTTTTCTTCTGTGGCATAATACTTGAAGCCTGTAAAATTAGATTCTCAAATTTGCCTCTGGAGAAAGCGCAATACATTGGATTGGCTTGAACTTTTCCAAAACCCAATTCTTTAGCGGTAAATCCCCTATTCAATCCGAGAGTATTTTCTCCATAACCAGCCGCGGATCCTAGAGGATTTTGGTCTATTATTTTCATAACCGCATCCAAACAAATTAGATCATCTTTTAAACTGTCACAATAAGACCCGAGCCACATCCCGACTGAACTAGGCATTGCTCTTTGCATATGAGTATAGCCGGGCATTTTTATTTTTCCCTGTTTTTTTATTTGCTGTTCTAAACTTTTCGCAAGATTTTCCGTTTCTTTTTTAATTTTGCCAAGTTTTTCCTTGCTAAAAAGCCGAGTCATCGTTAAAGATTGGTCATTCCTGGAACGACCGGTATGAACTTTTTTGCCAACTTCGCCGCAGTTTTCCGTCAAATACGCTTCAATAGCGGTATGTCCATCTTCTTGTGATTTATCAATTTTAAATTTTCCATTTTTCCAAAGTGATAAAATTTTATTAAGTCCAGTGATTAAAATACTTAGCTCTTTTTTGTCCAGTATTTTTATTTTATGCAACATTTTGGCATGAGCCATCGTCCCCTTGATATCGTATGGCAGAAGTTCTAAATCCAGCAGATAATCCACTCCAACAGTGTAATTTTCAACTGTTTGATTTGTTTTCGTTCCTGTTTTTCTGTCCCATAATTTTTTCATGGTTTTATTAGTTATCTAAAAAAATAGCTCCATCATTGGAGCTCTTGGAAACGAAACTTCTTTGCAAATAGAAAATTTAAAAAGTAAGGAGTGTTGCAAACTTCAGATGTATAAAATTTTTTCATAGTATTACGCATTGCTTAAAAGGATAGCACGTTCAAAACTGCAAGCAAGTGGAAAACTTTCTAAAAAACGCCTTTGTATTCTTGAATTTCGTCGCAAAGTTTTTTGGCTTCTTTTTTGGGATTAGAGCTAAAAATAATACTGCGGGAAGAATTTATAATAAGGCCTAATCCTTCGCTGTTTAATCCAGCTTTTATCGTCGCCTTCAAGTCCCCTCCTTGAGTCCCAATACCCGGGACAAGAAAAGTTATATCACCTGCCAGAGAGCGAATTTTTTTCATTTCTTTCGGATAGGTCGCTCCCACCACCAACATACAATTTTTATTTTTATTCCAGTCGCTTTTTACTTTCATGGCAACAATTTCCCAAAGTGTCATTGTCTTGTCAAACATCGGGTGTTTGACATTTAAGTCTTGAAATTCGGGAGCGCCGGGATTTGAGGTGCGGCAAAGAATAATGCAACCCTTGTCCTTCCTGTCTAAGAACGGAAGCAAGGCTTCCTTGCCTAAATACGGATGCAGAGTTACAGCGTCAAAACCATACCAATCAAAAAGAGAATCAACGTATCCCTGATTGGTGTTGCCAATATCCGCTCGCTTGCAATCGCAAATTAAAAATATGTCGGGATGCTTCTGATGTAAATATTCCATTGTCTGCTTGAGCTCTTTTATTCCCCTATCGCCTCGCGCTTCATAAAAAGCGATATTTGCTTTGAAAGCCGCCGCATATTCGTGCGTTTCTTCTATAATCCATTTGTTAAATTCAAACTGCGGAAATTCTTTTTTTAGAAATTGTTTTGGAATTTTCGCAAAATCCGCATCCAATCCGACACAAAGCAGAGAATTTATCTTTTTGGCTCTTTGGTTGTATTTATCAACAATCATTTTTTAAGTTTATTTCTTTCTAGAAATTTTTTTCCGTGGCCGAATTTGGTGTTAATAGGAATTCCAGCTTTGCAAAGCGGGCATTTTTTTTCATCATACGAAGGAATCTTGAAAATTTCGAGCGAAAAAAATGGCGCGCCAATAGTTTTAGAGTTCACTAATTTTGGATCCCGATTTATCATCACAGAAACAGCGATTATTTTTCCTCCGGCTTTTTTCACGCTGTCAATCACTTTTTTTACCGAACTGCCGGTAGTGGTGCTGTCTTCCACCACCAGAACACGCTTGCCTCGGACTAAGGCGTCATATCCGCGCTTGAATACTTGTTCGTTTTCTGGAGTTTTTTCCGTAAATGCGCTCAAGATTTCTCGATTGGAAATTTTGCTTAAATGATAAGCGGTCCATTGAGAAAATGGAATTCCAGCAACAGCCGGAGATACAACAACTTCAATGTTTTTATTTTTAAATTTGAGAGCGAATAGCTTCCCAATTTCCGATACATATTTAGTATAAGGAAGAAGAGCGTCTTTGTTGATATAAGAAGGCATATGTCTGCCTGAAGTCCCCACCAAGTGGCTGTTTTCAATAATCGCTCCAGTGCTTTTCAAAATAGCGATAATATTTTTCATATTCTTACATCTTATCCTAACTTTTCTTTAATATCTCTGGCAAGGTAAGGATTCCACATTGCCCCGGTTGCCGACATTACAATATCCGCCCCCGCTGATCTATATTCAAAGAAATCATCTGGAATCGTTACCCCGCCGACACCTATAATAGTGTAAGAATATCCGAATTTTTCACGAAGTCTTTTTAATTTTTTTACCATATCAAGACCCGCCCATTTTATTGCGTGCCCGCAAACTCCGCTCTGCAATCGCCCTTCTCCGGGAAGCGCCTGATTTCCGTTTTCGTCTACTATTTTCGCGGAAATAGTATTGACGGCAGAAATGCCTTGAACTATTGGCGTAATTTTTTTGACAAAATTTTCCAATGCATTTTCGTCTTTAAAATAACCGATTTTAATAATAAGAGGGATGTTTTTTATTTCTTTTTTTATGGCTTTCACCACCTTTACACTGTGTTCTGTGTCATAACAAAGAAGATTATCAGTGCCTTCGTTTGGACAACTTAGGTTGACTTCAATTGCTTTTACACCGCTTTTTTTAAGCATTTTTGCTGTTGAACTAAAATCGTTTATATATTCTTCTATATTTTGCCCTGTCTTTTTTGTCCCTTGAAAAGCGCCGACGAGAATTTGTCCGGGTCGCATATTTTTTAAAACTTGAGCTATGTCTTTTTGCCAAAATTCCGGGCTAAATGAAGGTACGCCAAATGAATTGGTAATTGAAAGAGGCTTGCTATATTCATGATTTGCAATTATTTTATTTTCTGCTTTTTCTAAAGTTAAATCTCCCTCAATCTTCACGGATAAAACATTCGGCCAAGGATGACAGGGATATTTAATGCCTCGAACTGTTTTATAAGTTACAATGTCAAAACCTTTCTTGAGCGCAGCTTTTACAAATCTTCCATTTATCAGCGGTCCGGCAGGAATGCCAAAAGGCGAGAAAATTTTGTGGCCAAAGAAATCAAATTGTGGCCCTTTTTTATTGTCTATCACTTTTCCATCAGCAAAAGCCCCAAATGGTCCTTTTTTAAAATTCTCTTCGTAGGATTTTTTAGGATCATAAAATGGTGTGGAAAGCATGTTGGTATAGTAGCATATAAAAATGTAAGTGAAAGTAACAGAAAAAATGACTACGGAGGCTGACAAGCCGAGTCTTGAGCAAAAATTCAGCAGAATTTTATGCGGGCATTTTTTCTGTTACTTTCACTGGAATGATTTGATTTAGAAATAAAACAGGTGTATTATCGGGAGATGTTAATACCAACGGTCATAGAGAAAAGTCAGTTTGGAGAAAGGGCTTATGATATTTATTCACGGCTTTTACGAGAACGCATTATCTTTTTAGGTGGACCGATTGATGATCATACTGCTAATATTATTATTGCTCAGCTCCTTTTTCTTGAATCGGAAGATAGTAAAAAGGATATTTTTCTTTATATAAACTCCCCCGGCGGATCAGTCACCTCCACAATGGCCATAGTTGACACGATGAACCACGTTCGTCCTGATGTTTCCACTTTTTGCGTCGGTCTTGCCGCTTCCGGCGGGGCAATTATTCTCTCCGCGGGCAAGAAGGGCAAACGATACATATTGCCAAATGCTGAAGTTATGATTCACCAACCAATGGGCGGAGTGGAAGGTCAAGCAACGGATATCGCAATTACAGCGAAGCATATTTTGAAGACAAGGGATAATTTAAATAAGCTTCTGGCAAAAAACACCGGAAAATCTCTCTCTCAAGTGGAAAAAGACGTAGAAAGAGATTTCTTTATGGATTCTGGAGAAGCCAAAAATTATGGAATAGTTGACGAAATAGTCACCAAATCCAAGTCCAAAGTTTCAATCACTCAAATCGACAAAACTATTGTTTAATCAAGAGTTAAAGAAAAAAGTGGCGATAATAACTTATCCACATAAAAGTACTTTTTCTGATTTTCAATGTTATAATACATTGATATGAAATCATTAAAGACTGTTGCTCTTGGAGTTATTATCATCGCTTCTTTTATTTTTGTTATTAATGAACTTCCTAAAGTATTTGTTTCTGTAAAATCTTCTTCTCAGGGAAGCGACACTAATACCGGAACACTGGCTGCTCCGTTTAGGACCATCCACAAAGGGATGAGTTACCTGCGTTCGGGGGACACTCTCTACATCCGTGCGGGTACTTATGATGAATCTTTTGGAAGCGAAATGGCCTTTGACAATTCAGGCGCTACTTCCTGGAACCAGGCGATTACTATTGCTGCGTATCCCGGAGAGCAGGTGACCCTAAAACCGTCTTCTGGCTACCGAGTATTTACCTTTGACTTGCCCAAGTATGCGTTCATTATTTTAGATGGTCTCATTATGGATGCAACCAATGTTACCATCAATGGTGTAAAAATAACACGCGGCACGGGGGCGCCTTCCCATCATATCTGGATAAAAAATTCGGTGATTAGGAATGCGCCTTCGCAGGGCGTGTTGACCACCAATGGGGCGGACGGGAACCGATTCACCAATGTGGATGTGTATGCCAATGGGTTTACATGTTCTGGGTATGCCACGCTCGATTTTTGTCACGGAATGTATATCTCTGCAAACAACAATATTATTGAATACAGCAAGATTCACGGTAATGCCGGTTGGGGTGTGCAAGTCTATGACGAGGCAGGGACGATTTCCAATAACATCATCCGGTACAACCTAGTTTACGACAATGCGGCTGCAGGTCTTAGGGGAGTTGGAATAGGGCTGTATTCAGGTCCGGGACATGAAGCGTATGGCAATATTGTATGGGGTAACAACTATGGAATTACTATGAATTACGGGGCGACTGAAGCGCAGGTTCACGACAATATAATATACAGAAATGGCGGAACTTATATCCTTGATGCAAATGGTTTAAATTCAGCAGGGATTTATAATAACACCCTCATTAACCAAGATGTCCCCAATCCCATACCTCCTATTCCTGGCGGTGGCACTACTCCAATCAACGGCCAATGCGGAACGACACAGAATGCTTGCGTTGCCGGTACATTAAGCGATACGGCGGATTCTGCGACCCAATACCTCTGGCAATGTCTCGGTTCAAATGGCGGGATAACGGCGTCCTGCAGTCTTCCAAGACCAACAACTCAATACACCCTCACCATTTCCAAAGGAACAAGTACTGGTCAAGGCGCAGTAACTTCATCACCTACAGGCATCAATTGTGGAACAACTTGCAACGCCTCATTTAATTCAGGCGCCTCTGTTACTTTAACCGCCACCCCATCAACAGGTTCCACTTTCGCTGGCTGGAGTGGTTGCACATCTGTGTCTGGAACTTCATGTACTGTGACAATGAATGCTGCAAGAAGTGTGACAGCGATGTTTAATATAGCCACAACAAACCAATCCCCCAGCGTTAACGGTGGAGCGGATAGAGCCATTACTTTACCGACGAATTCTGTTTCATTAACTGGCGCAGCCACGGATGACGGTTTGCCAGCAGGTTCAACCTTGACAGTAACCTGGAGCAGAGTTT
>LBSW01000032.1 GCA_000990145.1 Parcubacteria group bacterium GW2011_GWB1_37_13
CATAAAGATGTGCCTGCGCCGGATGTAAACACAACGGCAGAAATAATGGCTTGGATGACAGATGAATTTGAAAAAATATCAGGCGATAAGTCTCGAGCTACATTTACAGGCAAACCGATAGAAGAGGGCGGATCAGAAGGACGTGAGAAAGCTACAGGTTTGGGTGGGTTTTATGTTTTTGATACTCTTCAAAAAAAGCTTGGACTTCCAGAAAAATGCAAGATAGTGATCCAAGGTTTTGGTAATGTGGGAAGAAATACAGCGCGAATTTTTGCCGAAAATGGACATATCGTGACAGTAGTATCTGATTCTAAGAGCGCAATATTTAAAAAAGATGGACTAAATTTAGAAAAAGTTGAAGCTCACAAGAAAAACACCGGTGGTTTGAAAGATTTTCCGGAAGCGAAGAATATTACAAATGCGGAATTACTAGAGCTTCCTTGCGACCTTCTAATCCCAGCCGCTTTTGAGAATGTTATAACTGATGCCAACGCTAATAAAATCAGAGCTAAAGCAATTTTAGAGCTTGCCAACGGGCCTATAACGCCTGAAGCGGATGAAATTTTATTTAAGAGGAATATTCCTGTGATACCGGATATATTGGCGAATTCCGGAGGGGTAACAGTATCGTATTTTGAATGGGACCAGAATTTAAAAAACGAACATTGGACGGAAAAAGAAATTTTTGAAAAATTAAAACCAAAAATGGAAGAAGCTTCTGGAAAAATATTAGAAAAAGCTCGCGAATCAAAAACGTCTCTCCGTATGGGCGCCTTTATCTTAGCGCTTGAAAGAATTCAAAAGAAAATGCTATAAATAAGCAAAAAGAAGGGCGGCTAGCTCAGTCGGTAGAGCGTGTTTTTGACGTAAACAAGGCCATAGGTTCGATCCCTATGCCGCCCACATGAAAATTTTAAGCATTGAAACATCCTGCGATGACACCGCAATAAGCATAATGGAGGCAAAAGGAGGCGTCAGTAACGCCTCCTTTTGGGTATTGGCCAACAACTCAAACTCGCAAATAAATATTCATATTCCTTATGGAGGAGTATACCCAAAGCTCGCAAAAAGAGAGCATACCAAAAACTTGCCCATCGTATTGGAAGCGTGTCTGGAACAAGCAAAGTTGGAAAAAAAAGAAAAGCCGATAGATGCGATAGCCGTAACTTATGGCCCAGGATTGGAAATGTGTCTTTGGGAAGGCATCATTTTTGCGCAAGAATTAGCGAAAAAATGGAATGCGCCGGTCATACCCGTAAATCATATGGAAGGACATATTTTTTCGGTTTTTGGAAGAAATAATGGAAAATTTAAAATTCCCAAAATAGAGTTCCCTATTCTCTCTCTTCTCGTTTCCGGCGGGCATACTCAACTTGTATTGACCAAAAAAAGGATGCAATACTAGGATTTTGCGCGAGAGAAGCATTGCGCAGGCTGACGAGCCGAGCATAGCAAATTTTCAGCAGAAAATTATGCGCGCTGAATCCGCGCAAGATCCTAGCTTCTTCAATCGGGAAAAGGAAAATCAAACTTTTCCGGGTCGCAATTTTTTTACTAAAAAATTTGCTCAGTCCTCGGGCCGTCGCCCTGCGGAGTCCCGTCAAAGTTTATTTTCCTTTTCCCTTCCCCGCCCAATGCTCCACAGCAAAAATCTTGATTTCTCCTTTGCGGGATTAAAAACCGCTGTTTTTTATTTGATTAAAAAAATTGGAAAACTGAACAAGAAAATCAAAAGTGAAATTGCTCTGGAGTTTGAAAATTCAGCCATAGAATGTCTAGTTTATAAAACACAAAAAGCTATAGAAAAATACGATATAAAAACTCTAATAGTAGCAGGAGGAGTTGCTTGCAATACGCATTTACAAAGAGAAATTAAAAAAGCTATGGGTAAAAAAATCAAACTACTATTCCCCGCAAAAGGATTGGCAGGAGATAATTCTCTAATGATCGGCATCGCCGGATATTCAAATTATATAAAAAACAAAAACCTGTCTACCAACAAAACAGGAAAAGTTCAAAAATTGGGCAGTATAAAAGCAGTCGGCAATCTTAAACTTTAACCTCGCCAAAGGACGGATAAGTATGATATTATTTGAATATGCACGAAAAACTGCTTAAACCCTATAACCCAAAAGAAACTGAAGAAAGAATATATAAATTATGGGAAGATAGCGGTTTTTTTAATCCCGACGTTTGCGTAGAAAAAGGAATAACAAAAATTGATGCTCCGCATTTTTCTATAGTTCTCCCCCCGCCGAATGTAACTGGAAATTTACACACAGGACACGCGCTGATGCTTGTAATTGAGGATATTATGGTTCGTTACGCGCGAATGCAGGGTAAAAAAACTCTCTGGCTTCCGGGCACAGACCACGCTGCCATAGCCACACAATCAAAAGTTGAAAGTTTGCTGGAAAAAGAAGGAATTCGCAAAAATGGTATTGGCCGTGAAAAATTTTTGAAACACGTAGAATCATTTGCAAAAGAATCTCACGATATAATTGTTAATCAAGCAAAAAAAATGGGAGCTTCGTTGGATTGGTCTCGCGAGGCGTTTACCTTGGATGATGCTCGCAATCTTGCCGTCAAAACTGCATTCAAAAAAATGTATGATGATGGTCTTATTTATCGGGGCCACAGAATTGTCAATTGGGATCCAAAAGGACAAACAACAATTTCGGACGATGAAATAGTTTATGAAGAAAGAAAAAGTAAATTTTATACTTTCAAATACGGGCCTTTTGAAATAGGCACAGCCAGACCGGAAACAAAATTCGGAGATAAATATGTGGTTATGCATCCGGATGATAAGCGCTATAAGAAATATACTGACGGCCAAAAAATAAAACTGGAGTGGATAAATGGCCCCATAGAGGCTACTGTGGTAAAAGATGAGGCGATAGATATGAAGTTTGGGACAGGAGTAATGACGATAACTCCTTGGCACGACAATACGGATTTTGAGATTGCTGAAAAACACAAATTAGATAAGGAACAGATTATTGACAAGTATGGAAAATTGCTTCCGATTGCGGGTGAATTTTCGGGGATGAAAATTTCCGATGCCAGAGAAAAAATTGTTGAAAAATTAAAAGCCAAGAGATTGCTTGTTTCCGTTGATGAAAATTACATAAATCGAGTTGCCACTGCCGAAAGAACTAATGGAATTATTGAACCTCAAATTATGCTTCAATGGTTTGTTGATGTAAATAAAAAAATTTCTATACGCGGAAATAAATCACTCAAGGAGTTAATGTTTGAACCCGTCCGCGAAGGTAAAATAAAAATTATTCCAAATCATTTTGAAAAAGTTTATTTTAATTGGATTGAAAATTTGCGAGACTGGTGCATATCCAGACAGCTTTGGTATGGGCATAGAATACCTGTTTGGTATCACGAACCAATATGTATACCAAGGGTTGGAAAAGAAGATCAAATTAGTAAATGTTTGGAAATAATAGTAAATGGAGAAAAACCAGTTTGTGAATATTGTGACGCAAATTATGTGCAAGACGAAGATACTTTGGACACATGGTTTTCCTCTGGACTTTGGACTTTTTCAACACTTGGTTGGCCGGAGAAAACAAAAGACCTAGAAACATATCACCCTACCACAATTCTTGAAACAGGATATGATCTTATCTTTTTCTGGGTTGCTCGTATGATTCTTATGTCGCAATATTTGCTCGGCGAAGTGCCTTTTGAAAATGTGTATCTGCATGGAATGGTGCGGACAGCCGATGGAAAAAAAATGTCCAAGTCGCTTGGGAAAAAAGCCATCGATCCATTGGATATTATTAAAAAATATGGAAACGACGCGCTGCGTATGGCAATGATTGTCGGCAACACGCCGGGCAATGATTTAAAGCTGGATGAAAATGACATTCGCGGTTATGGAAAATTTGATAATAAAATTTGGAACGCTTCCAGATTTGTCCTAGAACAAATAAAAGATCTTGATATAAAAAATTTACAAAAATTGGATGAAGAAGACAAGAAAAGCGATGAAGAGCTAAAAAAACTGCTTGCTGAAATTACAAAAGAGCTGAATGATTTTAAATTTTCTATTGTTGCCGAAAAGGTTTATCATTATTTTTGGCATACTTTCGCCGATATTATTATTGAACGATCAAAGAAAAAAATTCTAGAAAATAAAAATGCAAATTCAGCCAAAATACTTCTCTATACGCATCTTACTACCCTGCTCAAAGTCTTGCACCCATTTGTGCCTTTTATTACAGAAGAAATCTGGTCGATGATGCCTTCCGCTCAATCAACGGATGGAAAAAATAAAAAAAATCTTTTAATGGTTGAAAAATGGCCCTCTCAATCGGCGGGTAAACCATGCTGACAGACGATCCTAAAATTATAGCTTTAGCGTTTATAGGCGGAATTATTCCTTCTCTTTTGTGGTTATGGTTCTGGCTGAAAGAGAATAAAAAAAATCCCGAACCAAAAGGAATTCTCACAATAGTTTTTATTATGGGCATGCTGGCCGTTATTTTTGTTCTGCCAATTCAAAAATTTATACAAGGAAATGTTGATTCAAACGAATTGAAATTCATTCTATGGGCAAGCGCGGAAGAAATAATAAAATATCTTGCTGTTATAATCGTCCTTTATAAAACAACTTACGCCGATAAACCGATAGATTGGCCAATTTATCTAATTACCGCAGCTTTAGGCTTTGCGGCAATTGAAAATGCCCTATTTTTGATTAAACCGCTTTCGATAGGAGAAAATACCATAAGTCTGCTTACTGGTCAACTTAGATTCCTCGGATCGACGCTTCTTCACACTGTTTCGAGCGGAATTTTGGGTATTGCGCTGGGTATTTCTTTACATATGGAGGGAGTTAAAAAGAAATTGTATCTTGTCGTTGGTTTTATACTGGCTATTGCCTTGCATAATGTTTTTAATTTTTTTATAATAAGAGTCAACGAGAATGACGGGAATTATTTTTTAGAAATATTAAAAGTATTTGGTTTCTTGTGGGTCGTTGCTATTATTGTAATGTTACTCTTTGAAAAAGTAAAAAGAATAAATTAGATTTACTTTTGTCCCGTTATAAATTCAGCAAACGGGATGTAATGTTTAAATATTATTAATTTAAATTTATAATGGGATGGAAAATAAAAAAAGAAGTCTTTGGGAGAGATTGACCGGAAGCGTTAGTATGGAGGAAGAGGAAGAAAGCGAAAATCTTAAAAGAGGATCAGCCGGGTCGCACAAAGGAGACAAGAAAGAAAGAAAAAATAACAGCAACTGGATTGAAGAAGAAAACGAAGAAGCTGAATTGGCAGTGGATGTTTATCAGACTCCGACAGATATTATCGTGCAAACTTTTGTAGCCGGAGTAAAACCGGAAGATTTGGAGTTGTCAATCGCTCGCGATATTATCACCATTATCGGCAAACGCGAAGAGAATCGGAATATAGATGAAGGAAATTATTTTAATAAAGAACTTTACTGGGGAAAATTTTCTCGCACTATTTCACTCCCTAAAGAAGTGGAGCCGGAAGAAGTCGAAGCGACAGAAAAACACGGACTTCTTACCATTCGCCTTCAAAAAGTAGACAAGGAAAAAACAAATAACGTAAAAGTGAGATCAATCTAAGAAAATTTCATTGTGCTGGGAGGCAGATTTGCACTGCCCACCCTTCGCTCTTCAGGCGAATGCTCTAACTACCTGAGCTATCCCAGCGTTCCGCTTCTCCATAGTACTAAAAACAATATAATCTTATTTTTTAAAACCCTGAATTGCTTGGTTAAAATTATCCAGATCGCTTTTCGCTCCGCTATATACGCCCATTAACTGATCAATATACGGCTGAATATAATAATAAGCGCC
This sequence comes from Parcubacteria group bacterium GW2011_GWB1_37_13, assembly GCA_000990145.1. Classification (GTDB taxonomy): domain Bacteria; phylum Patescibacteriota; class Minisyncoccia; order Phycocordibacterales; family UBA9973; genus UBA9973. Next base: position 5,852 of record LBSW01000032.1, read on the forward strand.
CACTGCAGAACCGATAATCAAAATCCAGTATACAGCCCTCATAATGCTTGTATAGCGCTGAGAGCGCCTCATAGAATGTAAAATTCTATTATTGTCTTCTGCAAGACTGACACTTCTATTTAAAAGTTCTCTTTCTTCTGGCGACATATGCAGATATTAGCAAAAATATACATAAAAATCAAAATAATGTGCTATATTTTCAGAGGCAGGCTCGGTGGGCTCTTGGGGGCTCGGTGGCAAAGGATTTTCTGTGGAAATTTGGTTTTAGGGGTTGATTTGGGTCGTCAGGCATAAAGAGATTATAAATTAAGTTTCTTTAGCATAAAGATTTTTTTGAAAATTAAAGAAAGTAGATCTTATTGACTCAACAGCACCGAGAGCGTTTACAGCATCAGCAATTGCATGATATTTTAAATTCAATAAAATTGGAAGTTTCTCTTCACTCAATTCTTCAACGCCTTTTTCTTCATACTTTGACAAAACAAAATCTAAAAATTCTTTTTGTTGTTTACCTAGTCCATTAAATATTTTTTCTTTTACTTGTTTCACTCGTTCAACTCTTGAGATGGGTGGTGTTAAGAATGAAATATAAGTTAAAACATCAAACAAATCACTCTGTTCTGCATCAATCATTTTCTGCAACATTTCTAATTCATCTTTACCAAATCCTTTTTCTGCTATCTTTTCTAAAAATGCATTGCGAGTCGTTGGGTTAGACCAAATTTTTCTAAGTTCTTCTTCGCTCTTAAAAAACTCTGGCATTGCACCAAACATATTATCCATAAATTCTTGAATAGAAATAGGCTTACCATCAGCATTCCAAAAAGAAGTAGCTATCATGTGTTGTATCTCTCTTTCCTTACCATCACGCAATTTAATTTTAAGTTTTTTCCTCGGTTCTATTGGAGGTTCTGGTGGAATTGGTGGTTCATCACCGCCCGGACCCTTTGGCGGTTGAGGCTCTGGTTCTGTTGTTTGGTCTATTGGGTCTCCATCCCATTCTGGGTCAGAAAAATGCTTATAAGCATCAACAAAATCAAGAATTGAAAAATATTCTTTGCCATCAAAGAGACGAGTTCCACGCCCAATAATTTGCTTAAACTCAATCATGGAATTTACCGGTCTCATCAAAACAATATTTCTAATATTACGAGCATCCACGCCAGTTGAAAGTTTTTGTGAGGTAGTCAAAATTGTCGGGATTGTTTTTTCATTATCCTAAAATTCTCGCAAGAATTGCTCTCCACGAGCGCCGTCATTAGCCGTTACACGCTGGCAATAATTCGGATCTTTACTCTCTTTCATTTAATTTATTAAATCACGAACTGCTAACGCATGGTCTTGGGTCGCGCAAAATATAATCGTCTTTTCGTTTTGATTTATTCCATCCAATACTACGCGAATCCTTTTTGCTTCACGCTCCTTAATAACAATTATCTTATTAAAATCTGCTTCTTCATAAATTTTTCCTTCTTCAACTTCACCTTCTATAATTTGGTCGTCAGAAGTATATACATAATCATCAAGGGTCGTTTTTATTCGTTTTACCTTAAAAGGTGTTAGAAAACCATCGTTCACACCTTCTTTGAGCGAATAAATATAAACCGGCTCGCCAAAATATCTATAAGTATCTATATTGTCTTGTCGTCTTGGTGTAGCTGTTAGGCCAAGCTGAACAGCCGGAGAAAAATATTCTAAAATTCCTCGCCAATTACTCTCATCATTTGCCCCGCCACGATGACATTCGTCAATAATAATAAAATCAAAAAAATCTGCTGGGTAATTTCCGAAATATGGGCTACCGCCCGGACCGCTCATAAAGGTTTGAAAAATTGTAAAATAAACACTTCCGCTCATTGGTACTCCGCCAGTCCTACGGATATCAAAAGGATTGATAGGTATAATCAATATGTAATTTCTGCGCATACGCTTTGGCTTGCGCCACCCCTTCAGTCACCGACAAATTTTCGGCTTTTGCCTCAATTACACCAATTTTATGATTTTTATATACCAAAATATAGTCAGCGATTTCTGGTTTGCCCCGTGTTCCACCAATTTGTATTTTGCCATCGGTAACACGAAATTCACGAAGAACTTTCGATTCTCCTTCACCCCAGCCACTCGCTTTGAGCTTCGGGTCTATATATTCGGCTCGTGTTTCTGATTCATTCATAACTGTTATTTTTTCTTTTCTTTTCCACCTACTTTTTCAAATTCTCCTTCAGCAAGTTCTTTCCCAGACCAGCGACCAAAACGAGTCTTGCATTTTAGACATTCTATTTCACTAACACCATCATAATGATCTGGATGCATACCATCATATTCAACCATTATTATATTTTCACTCCCGCATTTTTTACATTTATTTTCCATAATAATTTTTTAGTTAACTAATAATTACTCACCTGTGTGAATCTTATAAAAAATATCCACATAATTTTTATAAATATAAGATTTATTATATTTTTTATTCACATCCCGTAAACTAAGTATTCCAAGATCAACAAATCTGTCAATAAGTTTCTGTGAGCCATTCCTAGTAAAGCCAGTCCACTTTTGAATTATTGATGTATCAACGATAGGTAAAGCAAAAAGCTTCGGCAATACTTCTATTGCACTTTTTGAAGATCTTTTATCCATACCCTGAATCTGCAATATATCTTGCTCTCTTAATTTTGTAATTTTATATACAGTTTCTATTGCTTCTTCTGCAATCTCTGACACACCTGATAAAAAGAATTGTATCCATTCATTTATTTCACCATTGCTATACCCAAGTAAGCGATTAGAATAAACTTGTTGATGTTTTTTTAAATAGGCAGATAAAAAGAGCACCGGCTTTTCAAGCAGGCCTGCCTCGCGTAGATATAATGTTGTTAACATTCTTCCAGTCCTTCCATTTCCATCTCTAAAAGGATGTATCGTTTCAAATTGGGCATGTAGAAGAGCCGCCTTTGTTAAAGGAAGTAAATTATCATCTACATGAACAAATTTCTCCCAATCACTAATTGTCCGTGATAATTCATGAGAAGGTGGTGGAACAAATTTTGCATCACGAGGACTAGTACCATTTATCCAATTTTGATCATGACGAAATTTCCCCGGATGTGGATATTGAGTATGTCTTGCTCCTGCCATTAAATCTTTATGTAGTTTTTTTATCAAACGTTCACTTATCGGTATTTCTTTGAGCGCATCAATTCCATTGTTCAGTGCTTTGATATAGTGAATAATATCATCCACATCTTCTGGTAAATCAGAACCAATTTTTGCTTCCGCCTCTAAGGCATCAAGCATTGTTGCTCCTGTTCCCTCAATCTGACTTGAAGAAGAAGCGTCTTTTAAGATGTACATGAATATAAAAAAATCAACATCCGGGAGCAACTTAGTGATTCCATTTAAAGTACTCACAAAATGTTGTGCTTGAGCATCTTGTTTTATTAAACTTTCAGGAAAACCAAAACCACCTTTTGGTGGAAAAGGATTTGGAATAAAAGCATTATATTTACCCCATTGTTCGTTATTTTGTTGTATAAATTTACCTAATTCCATAATTTTTATATTTAGTTGATATTACCAACCTCAATAGTAACTATCTTATCACTTAGTTATATTTAACGCAAGTAAAACAAACTAATTGTATTGCCTAAATAGGAGAGAAGACGGAGCATAGTCATTTCCTACAACTCCCCTGCAAACGCTTTATTTAGCACAGATTTTTTCAATTCCTCCAAATCCGCCAATTTTTGTTTATAAATTTCTTCCCATTTTTTGATTCTTCAAAAAGAGCATAAATATATTCTATTGAATTTTCAAGGGTAGAGCGAAGTTCCTTATCTTTTATAAAATCAAGATCGCTCATTCTTTCTTTAAAACAGTGTGGAGTTGTGTATCAGACCGATAACCTAAATCAACGCCATATTTTTTCTCTATAGTTTTAACCAATGTATCATTTCTTTTTTGGCGAATTTGCTTAGTCATACAGTCATTGTATCATAGTGTATTTTTTATACAACTCAAATAAAAATTCAATTCTTTCTTCTTTATCTTTAAATTTTTTGCCATAACAAGCATCTACTGCCCTATCAAGATTATTATGCGCTTCCACCAATTCTGGTGGCATAGTATTTGGGTCGTATAAATCGGCAAGTGAACTATCGGGAAATTGCAAACGAACAATTAAAACTTTTTGCGCGCAAGTTTCAACCTTCTTCTTCTGCTCATCTTTCACATTTTCAGGCCACGGGAAATTATTATAAACAATGTTTATTGAATAATTATAACGACTTTCTAATCTACCACACACTCTATTTACCCAAGTCATATGCATTATTGAAGTTAAAACCCCAAATGTATACAAGCTTGCATCTGGAACAACAGCTACACGATTTGTGGCAATTACTTCTGAATTAAAATATCCCATAGGAATTATCTCCCTATTTTCTGAAGAAACAAAAGGCACTAGTAGGTAATTACTTTTGGGTTGTCTAATTTCTCCAAACAAACTTGGTGTTTTTGCTAATTTTTTTGTTGCCTCTCTTTTGCTTTTTAATCTATGCTCTTTGGTTTTTTCTATTCTTTCTAAAACTTTTGGCATTGTTCTTAGTTCTTCTGGATTAATATCAACAAGCCATAAGCACCATCGTTTCTGATTATTTATAAATTCTTCTGCTCCAATAAGTTGTTTAATATATTTTTTACTACTCGGTTCACTTTCTATAAAGTCTTCCAATTCGTTATTTTCAATAATTAAATTTCCATCATCATTTGGCATACTACCAAAAATCATTTCTGAAACATTACAAATTGGACTTGTTCTGTTTTCTAAAAATACATCTTCTCCTTCAGCTAAATATGCGTTTATATGTTTTACCTCTTTTTCTTTTGGTTCTGCTTTAATATCTTTATATTCATATAAATATTTTCTGGGCGTTTCAAAACACGCAAAGCCAACTATAATACAATAAACCGCAGCCACTCCGGGCGCATCATTATTCCATTTGAAGGTTTGATGGGCAAAATGTATTACAACTCCATATTTTTCTTTTAATCTTTTCCACAGAATACCCACCTGCTCGCCCTGGCAAATAGAATTTGTGGAAACAAAAGCAGTTTTAATTTTTGTGCCGTGTATATAGCGAGAAGCTTTTTCATACCAAGCTGTTACAAAATCAAGGTTGCCTGCGCCTTTTTCATTATCAAAAACTTTCAAGAAATTTTCTTTTTGTTGTTTTTCCATTAACCTTGCACCTACAAAAGGTGGATTGCCTAAAATATAAGAGAGTTTATTTTTAGGGACAACACTTTCCCAGTCAATAGTAAGCGCATCTGCATTTACTATTGTGGCTGGTTCGCGAAGTGGAATACGAGCATATATTTTACCAAATAGTTTAGATAATTCATTGTTCATTTGATGGTCTACTAAATACATAGCAACTCTAGCAATAAGTGTAGGAAATTCTTCAATTTCAATACCATAAAATTGATTAACATTAACGATAGACATATCTTCCGTAGGTCCGAGCATCAACTCGCTGTTTTTCTCTTTTTGAATCAAAACTTCCAACTCTAATTTTCTAATTTCTCTGTAAGCCACAACAAGGAAATTTCCACATCCACAGGCTGGATCTAAAAATTTTAATTCGGAAAGTTTTTTATGAAATGTATTTAATTTTTTTGGGTCATATTTAACTCCATCAAATTCTATATATAATTCATCAAGAAAAAGAGAGGTTATAACCTTTAAAATATTTAATTCAGAGGTATAGTGCGCACCAAGCTGTCTTCTTTCTTTCTCATTCATAACACCCTGAAAAAGAGAACCAAAAACGGAAGCGGAAATTTCAGACCAATCAAAACTAGAACATTTTATTAACCTAATTAACGCGTTAGCATCACAAGAGACAATTCCAATATTTTCAGAGAAAATTCCACCATTAACATATGGAAAAACAACTAGATCTTCATCTAAATTTGACTGCCTTTTTTCTAGAGGCGTATTTAAAATTTGGAAAATTTGAGCTATTTTAGGACCAAGATCGCTTCCATCTACCTGAGTTCTACTTTCTATATAATTGCGAAAAGAGTGCTTAGGGAAAATGCCGGTATCATCCGCAAAAAGACAAAATAAAATACGAACAAGAAAAACTTCAAGATCGTGACCAGAATAACCAGTTTTAGCAATTTCATTGTGAAATAATGCCATTAATTCAGCCGCCTCAATACTCGCATTTTCTTCTTTTCCATAGTCGACAACTGACTTGTGACCAGAAATAAAATCAAACAAATCTACATTTTTATATAGATCTTTTAACAAAAACTCTTCTTTCGTGTCTTTCTCTAAATCATATAATCTAATTACCGCAAAATCCGAAACTACAATATATCGGGGCAACTCTACATCTTTAAGCCCTGGAAAATAATCTTTAGCTTGGTTATACGCTTTATCTAGACTTAATCCGCGAGATTTATGCTCTGCTAACATTTTTCCTTTCCAAAGCACGTCTATATATCCTTGTTTATTGGCTAATTTTTTTACTGGATATTCAAAAGAAGCTACACGTTTACGAGAAACTCCAAATACATCAAAAAATCCGTCCCAAAACGGCATCTTCATTGTAGTCACGTTCCCATTCTTTTGAAAAAGATAACGCACGATTTTTAATTTCGTTTGGACTGATCATAAATTTATTTCAAAAGTTCATTTAGCGCTTGTTCAACTCCTGCGGAATCTATAAACGAGTAGTATGCTCGACGACCTCCGCGAGAAGTTCCTTCCTTTTTCAAAATCCCAAAACTTACGAGCAAGCGTAGGTTTGAAAATTTCAACCCCTTTTCTTGTACTCGCTTGAAAACCCACGCTCCGGCAAAATCGCCCTTAATTTCTTTCGAAAGATTCAAGCACTCCTGAACAATAAGCAACCAGTCTGGTCGCTCAACGGCAAGCCGTTTTACTGCTTTATATCCCGAAATTTCTTCTGTCATGCCTACCATCATAATACATCACTATGGTACAAGTCAATTGTGTCCCCGGCAGGAATTGAACCTACAATTACTCCTTAGGACGGAGTCGTTATATCCGTTTAACTACGAGGACCTACTAGGACAATAGTATATTAGAGATAGATTAAAGTCCAAGTAGCTCAACTATCTTAGGCTTTTCGAAGCCAATAATCATTTCTTCTCCGATAAAAATGACTGGCACTCCCATTTGTCCGGACCTTTCCAACATTTCCTTTCTTTTCTCAAGATTGCTCGCCACGTCAAACTCTGTATAAGCTACGTTTTTTTCCTTAAAAAAATCTTTTGCCATATGGCAAAAGTGACAAGACGGGGTGGAATAAATTGTTACGCTTTTCATATTTATAATTGTATCACGCACATTTTATTTTGCAAAATGTGCGGGTAGCGAGAATTGAACTCGCGTCTCAACCTTGGGAAGGTCGCATTCTGCCACTAAACCATACCCGCTTTAATCATTTTTCTTTCTCCCCAAGCGCCATAATAATCTTTATGACCGTATCGGGATTGAGCGACATACTGTCTATCCCCTCCTTCACGAGAAATTGCGCAAATTCCGGATAATCTGAAGGCGCCTGACCGCAGATACCGATATATTTATTTTTTTCTTTGCATTTGTGGATAATTTCCGCAATAATTTTTTTAACTGCCGGATTATTTTCATTAGCAATGTGAGTTACAATGCCCGAATCGCGATCGAGCCCTAAAGTAAGCTGAGCCAAGTCGTTGGAGCCAATGGACATTCCGTCAAAAATTTCCAAAAATTCATCTGCTAAAATAATATTTGACGGAATTTCGCACATCACATAAATTTTAAGTTTTTCGTCTGAAGCGCGATCAAGCCCGTGCTCTGCCATTATTTCTATAACTTTTTTACCTTCTTCGGGTGTTCGGCAAAATGGAATCATAGGAACTACATTAAAGAAACCCATATCTTTCCGCACGCGCTTCATCGCCTTGCATTCCAAACTGAAAGCTATCTTAAATTTCGGATCATAGTAACGCGACGCGCCGCGCCACCCCAACATTGGATTTTCTTCGTATGG
>LBSW01000033.1 GCA_000990145.1 Parcubacteria group bacterium GW2011_GWB1_37_13
CACTTCCCGCCAGTTCGATAATTTCTTTTTTGGTGAGTAAGATTCTTCTGTTGCGAAGTGAATCATAGTCTTTCGGTGTATTTTTTACTTGATATGGCGAAATATTAGCATTGATTAAATATGCTTCTCCCCCACGTACAATAACAAAAGCGCCTTCGAGTGACATCTGTCCCCCACGCACTGATTTAACCTCCACACCCAAAAGCTCAATACCCGCCTCGTATTTTTCTAAAATTTCATAATTAAACTGTGCTTTTCTGTTTTCGGCATAATGAGACATGGTATAATCTTACCATATTGACATATATTTTCCACTTGCTATACTATATATAATAGATATACAAAAGATATATGACCACACAAGTAATTTTTAGAATAGATAAGAAGATTAAAGCCCAGGCCCAAAAGAAAGCAAAGGGTAGCGGCTTGACCTTTTCTGACATTTTGCAGATGGCGACCTATGCCTATGTAAAGAATGATTTTGAACCCGTTTTGATGCGAAAAGAAGAGAGACTTAACCTAAAGACCCGTCGTGAACTTATGAAAATTTCTAGCGACATTAAAAAGGGTAAAAATCTTTTTGGCCCATTTACTTCTGGCGAAAAAATGGATAAGTTTCTTAATTCTCTAACATAACATGCAAATCGAACTGCATAGAAATTTTTTGAAGGGATACATAAAACTTCCCAAAAAGATCCAAGAAAAATTCAAGGAGAGAAGGAATTTATTTATTGAAAATAGCTTTCATCCCCTACTCGACAACCATTCAGTGGAGCCCACGTATCCAAATTGTCGAAGTATAAATATCACCGGAAACTATCGCGCGCTTTTTGAAATCAAAGGCAAAGATACTGTTGTGTTTGTGAAAATCGGCACGCATTCAGAGTTGTACTAGTTGATTCCTGTAAAATAAATTTTTGTCATTCAACAATTTACACTTGCTTCTCTTGCTCTTTTTGGGAGTAAAAATCTTCAATAACTTTAGTTGCAAGTACTGTAAATCGATCTCTGCCTGCCAATGCTTCCGTGCTCTCACGACCAACTCGGCTTCCTGAAAAGCCTAGCTCAGGATCATCTGACTTTTTATATCTAGTATTTATACCATTCCGCTCTCTCCATTCAACAAAAGCCTCGGTCGGATCAGAACCTTGATAGTAAATAATTCTGCGAGGTCTTTTATCTTCATGTTGAGAAAAATAATTTTCCCAATATTTCTTTGAAGAAATCGGGTCTTTGGATTCAACGTATAATACTCCATGAGATCGAAGTACTCCCTCTATTTCTGATCCAATTCTAATAGAATCATCCTTATAAGAACCTAAATTAGAAATGCAACGGTAATCAAAAATCACCGCGAGGAGCTTTTTATCTTTAATTCCAAGATCGTCTGCTAATTGTCTTTCAAATGCCATAAAAAGATTGCGTGTATTTGGATTTGAAGTAGTGAGATAGGTCTCTGGATAACGTAACTCACCGGAAACATTCCTGACATCTTCCAAAAATTTTTCAAAACCTCCCCAAGATATAAGCCTTTCCATGCCATGTACATATTCCTGATTGATAATTGGCTTCTTTTCACTATCAAGCTCATACTTAGATCCTGTCTCACTATTAACCGGAGTATTTTCTGGAATAAATGTCAAACCAACATTTACATCTATTCCTTTTTCTTCATTAGCCCAAACCCATTGGTCATTCCAATAACCACCACGATTACTATTAAGTTGTCCGGAGAAGTGATACTGCGAGGCGATATGTAACCATGGTAGAGCAAAAAATATTTCATTTCCTTTTTCAGAACCATAGTAAGTATCGGCAACTTCTTCTGTAGCAAAATGCACCGCACTTTTATCGACGTAACCGCCATCGCCTTCCATCCTATTATCACTTACGATGTTTTGTAGGTTCTCGAGAGCTTTCACTTTTGTTTCCACTCTGTCGAGTTCTAGAAAACGAGCAATCGCTTTTTCTTTTTCTTTTTCCATAAGGTAAACTCCGAGAGCTGAGCGTAAGCGACCATCTTCAATAATTTTTTTAAAACCAGCCACAAATTCTCCCAGACCAGCAGTATGATACATGTGACCAGTATGGTCTCTGATTCCTTGTCTTGTAACATGCGTAACCATTTCGCTCGGGAACCTCTTTAGAAGAAGAATGAAGCCATCTATTGAGAGAGTTTTCAGATGATCTTCTGAAAAAAGTTCTTTTGCTTCTTCCTTAGAGTATGGCGCGTGTTCTCATGTGTGCTTTTGAGAAGTATAAAAGTCCTCAAGAATTCTACTTGCACTTTCAAATCCCTCAGGAATTCGCTCTTTACTTCTTTTAACCCGATCTTTTTCTTCTTCATTTTTTCGTACACCAGTAACTGCTTTGTCTTTCTTTTGAGATGCTACGTCTAGATCTGCTCTTACTTGTTTTAATTTAAAATAATTCAATAACCGCTGCGGGAAGTTTTTATTCAAATCATCAATCTCCGCACGGAGTCTTTGTATTTCTTTTTCTTGTTTTTCCAAACTAACCTTATGTGTGAATATAGATCCCTCTAATACTTCTTCACGATTACCTATCTCCTTCTTTCTTTGAAAAGATTCAGATCTTTTCGCCCGAATACTTTGGGCTGTTTCATCTCGTTCTTTCTGGGAATATTTCTTAGTAAAATCTTTCAGAAATTTAGGTTGTTTTTCCATAATTAAATTATAGCATGACGCGCAGTTGCTAAACATACTCTAGAAAGTTCTTATGTTGACTTTCAGCCTTGAATAAGCTATATTCCAGTAGTTCAAGTATATATTTATATCAATTGCGTGAAAGAATAAACAACCAAATACGAGCCAGTGAGATAGTGAAAATAAAAATCTCGGTGTTTTGAGTATAAAGGATGCCCTGGAATTGGCGCAGGCTAAAGATTTAGACTTGATTGAAATAGGACCAAATGCCAATCCTCCGTTAGGAAAAATAATGGACTTCGGCAAGTATCAATACGAGGTCAATAAAAAATTAAAAAAAGTCAAAGCTGGAGCAAACAGAACAGAAACAAAAGGAATTCAGATAAAAATAGGAACAGGAGATCATGATTTGGAATTAAAAGCGAAAACCGCTTCTAGGTGGATAAAGGAGGGGCATAGGGTTAAAGTGGAGCTTTTTCTCGCCGGTCGCGCAAAATATATGGATGAAAAATTTTTGAGGGAACGTTTAGACAGAGTATTACATTTAATCACAGAGAATTACAAAATATCGGATGCGTATAAAAAGGGACCGAAGGGCTTAACTACAACAATAGAAAAAGCAAAATGAATCCCGTTAGAAATTAACTAACGGGAAGTTGAAAGAAAAAATTATTAATATTTAAATTTCTAAACGGGATGAAAGGAATGAAAACAAATAAGTCATATTCAAAAAGATTAAGAATCACAAAAAGCGGAAAGATACTTTCTCGCAAACCTGGTTTTAATCACTTTAATGCAAAGCAGTCGCGCACTAAACAACTTGCCGGACATAGAGGTCAAAATTTTTTTATTAAGAACAAACCAAAAAGTCATTTAATGCCTTTTAATTAAATCCAATGACAAGAGTAAAAAAGGGGGTACATGCACTAAAAAGACGTAGAAGTATTTTAAAACAGGCGAAAGGATTTCGTTACGGACGAAGCACGAAAGAGCGCCAAGCAAAAGAGGCGTTGCTTCATGCCGGAAATTACGCTTTCGCTCATAGAAAAGATAAAAAATCGCACAATAGAAAACTTTGGAATATAAAAATAAATGCCGGCGCGCGAGAATTGGGTACAACTTATTCTAAATTAATTGACAGCCTTAAAAAGAAAAACGTGTTACTTGATCGTAAAATTTTAGCCGATTTTGCCGAACATCATCCCGCTATTTTTGCCAAAGTTCTAGAAGCGGTGAAGTAAAAATAGCAAAGGATTTTTTAATTCGTATCGGAAGCAGAATTTTTTGTAGTTTTGTACTCCGCTATTTTATCTTTTTTGACAAGAGCAATAACATTTTCTACAAGTTTTTTTGGGTCACTCCCCGCGACAATTTTAGCATTGGGGCGATGACTTTTTGCTACAATTTCTTTAAGTTGTTCCCCCATTTCCCATGATCCCTCCAAAATACCAATGGGCTTATTGTCTTCAAAAGCAATCGTAAATTCATGAATAGTCCCGATGCGTCCACAACCGCAAATTACTGCGTCAGCGCAACGAGTGAGAAGTATGTCACGTCCAGAATAACCGAAACCAGTGTAAATGATTAAATCCATATAATCAAGCGGAAGCTTAAAAACTTCCACGTGTTCGCGTTCAGAAGCGGCTGGAGATATGCCAACAGAAATTCCGCCTTCCTCTTTGGCTCCCATTGCGGCCCAAAACGCAAATCCAGTTGTTGCTCCAGTCACAAGCACCGCTCCCTGTCGGACAACTTCACGCCCGAGTTCTTTGGCTTTATCTAATGCATCTATTCCACAATGACCGGTTTCAGCCGCTCCAGAAATACAAATCTTTATCTGATTGTGTCCGTGTTTACTGCTAAAAAAAGAATTCATATGGTGATTGTATCATATTAACAAGCGAGTGTTATACTTGTTCCCTGCTCCGGCGCATAGGCTTCAATTCCTAAATTATCTCTAAGTTTCTGGGTTAGAAACATTGCAGACTTGGGTTCACCCATAACCACAAAAACTTTTTTGAGCGTATCTTGAGTATCTTCGACAAAACTAAGTAAACCATCGGAATCTTTGTGTCCCGAATATCCCGTAATTGTTACAAGATGCGCTCGGATTATCACGTCTTCACCTGTTATGCGCACTGTTTTAATCCCCTCCTGAATTAGACGGCCAGGACTTCCCGCGGCCTGATATCCAGTAAGAAGCAAGGTATTATTCGGGTCTGGCAGATAATGTCTTTCGTGATGCACCACGCGTCCGCCAGTGGACATTCCCGAGCCGGCAATAACTATTTTAGGATTGGGCACATTTCTGATCATTCTTGACTCTTCTGATTTTAAAGTGCTGTGAAGCCCTGGAAAATCAAATAAATGTTTATCGTGCGACATTGCTCTTTGCGCGTTTTCATTAAAATAATTTTTAAATTGTTTAAAAACTTCAGTCAAACGAATAGCAAGAGGAGAATCAAGAAAAATAGGCATTACGGGTATGCGATTATTTTCCACTAAAGCATTAAGCTCAAAGAGAAGCTCTTGGGAACGTTCCAGTGAAAAAGTCGGTATAATGAGTGTTCCGCGTCTTTTATAATTATCCTCAATTGTTTCTTCCAGAAATTTTCTGCGATCATCCCTAGATTCGTGATTTCGGTCTCCATAAACGCTTTCCATTATTAAATAATCTATATCGGTAATCTTTTCAGTATCAGGAAGAATAGGCGAAGGAGTGTTGCCTAAGTCTCCAGTAAAAAGAATTTTTTTGCCATTATAAATAAATTTCACCATCGCTGAACCCAATATATGTCCGGCGTTCAAAAAATAAACTTCTAGATTTTCGGTAATTTGTATTTTTTGATGATATTCAAATCCTTGCCAAAGCGAAAGGGTCAGTTTAATATTTTCTTCAGTGAAAATTTTTTCCAAGCCCAAATCTGTATTTTTGGACAATATGCTCATTGTGTCTTCAAGCATGGGGAGAGCAAGTCCCTTAGTAGGCAAAGTAGAAAAAATTTTCCCGCGAAATCCTTCATTGATAAGTTTTGGAATACGGCCCAAGTGATCAACATGCGCGTGAGTGACAAAAAGAATGTTTATTTCTTTTGGATCATAAGAAAAAGAATCCCAATTGATATCATCTGCCACTTTTACTCCTTGAGTAAGTCCGCAATCAACCAAAATTTTCTTTCCGTCTATTTCTAAAAGAAAATTAGCTCCTGTCACAGAGCCAGTTCCTCCACAGAATGTTATTTTTGCAGTTTTTTCCATGTATTTAAGGACGGTCCTTAAGAGAGTTTCCCCAAGGACCGTCCTTTGATTGTAACATAATTCTTTTTAAAAAAATATAAAACAGCCAAGGCTCCGCCGATCAAGTCAAAAAATAGATCAGAGATAGTATCCAAAAAATCAAACGAATTTTGCGTGATGATATCATTGACAAAAATTTCAAATATTTCCCACCCAACCCCAACAAAAAATACAAAAAGCAATACTTTAAAAACTGAAAAAAAAGAGCCATTTTTGGGCGAGAAAAGATATATAAATGCAAGCCCAATCCAAAACCCGCTGAGAAAATGCATAATTATATCAAAATACCAAACAGAAAAATACCAATAAAATTTATGCGCAATAAAATTGACTATTAAAATAAAAAAAATCAGATATGCCAGGATTTTTACGAGCTTTTTTCTGTCCACCTAGGTATTATAACTCCTTTATAAGAAAAAATCCGCCTGAAACAAATCAGAATGCGGAGTTCTTCTTAGGACTATTTCTGATGTATTACCATAGCTCATAGCTAGGTGGGTGCCAGACGCGAGAGACCAAGGTCAAACACGATCGAGACTCCCGTAAATTAGTGTTCTAGGTAATAATCGGAAATAACCCTGCTTGAAGTGTAGCAAGCCCACCCAGGGAAGCAACTGGACAGGAATAATTTTTTGTTTTTGAATAAGATTTGATTATTTATCTAATTATGGAAAGAATTATTTCAGCAATAGCTTCTAGTGTTTTATTTTCAGTATCAATTTTTGTATAGTTTGAATAAAAAAAGGGATTTGGACTTGTAAAATTAAGAGAATCTTCTAAAGCAAGAACTCTATCTCGATTGGGTGCGTATTTTTTCTCTACATTACGCATAGGATTATTCGCGCGTTCAGCGCGGACTGAAAGCGGAGCAACTAATTCGATAAAAATTACTTCGCCACCCGTCGATTCGTAAATATTTTTATAAAAATCTATATTTGTTTTCCCTTTTTCTTTCGCAAAATTCCATACATAGGTAAAAATTAAGTTCATACCCGCTTCTGCGGCTTCCTTAATTACATTCTCGCGAATAATGCGACTTAATTTATCTTCAGAAAGAGTCCCGACTCCAAACAAATGCATAATACTGTCCATCACCATATGGTTATGGAAAAGTTTAAAATTTGACCTTGATTCTAATACCTTTCCCACACTGGTTTTTCCCACTGCCGGAGGACCGAAAATAATAAGAAGCTTTCCGTTTTTATTTTTTGCTTCAACTTCATACATAAAATTATTTCCTAAAAAACGGAAGCAAGGCTTCCGTTTTTTATTCATCCACGCCAAAACGTTTGTAGT
>LBSW01000034.1 GCA_000990145.1 Parcubacteria group bacterium GW2011_GWB1_37_13
ACTTAAATCTTCAAAAGAAGAGAATTTTTGTTCCGGAAATAAATAAATTTTTAAATATTGAAGTCTCCGTTCAAGGCCTACGCATCATGAAAAAGAATGGCGCCTACGCTACCCTCCTCAAAGCTGGTTTGATAAAAGCGTAAAGATTATTTCTTCTTTTTTAGTAAAAGCACAAAGTCTTCTTTTGAAATATCCAAGTCAGTCAAAATTCCTAAAAGTGTTCCTTTAGGAATTTCTTTATTGCCATGAATTGGGATAGTTGTCTTCTTTCCATCAGAACATCGAAGTATATGGTGACTACCTTGAATGTGATCCAGCTCATAACCTATTCCTTTAAGAATTTTAAAAAGTTGTTTACCTTTTATGTTTGGCAATTTAGGCATACACCCTCTTGCCAGCTGAAAAAATTGGGATAGATACAGTTTCGATAGATTGAAGTCCGTTATCACTCGGAATTACATCGCCATGTTTAGCGCAAGAAAGAAGATATCCTTCGATTGCTTCGTTTAGATTCTTTTTCGTATCTTCTATGGTTTTACCATAAGTATGACAACCCAAAAGAGCTGGTACAAAACCATGATATTGTTTGCCATCTTTTTCAATTATAGTGCGGAATGAGTAGCTTTTCATACTTGAAAGTATATCAAAAAAGAGTACCTAAGTCAACGATGAAAAAAAACGGCGCCTACACCACCCTCCTCAAAGCTGGGTTGATAAAAGCTTAAGCTGGTACAAAAGTTAATGCGGTGCCTTTTTTACCACTACGGCCAGTTCGGCCTATTCTATGCACATAGGTGTCGTAAGTTTGCGGAACATCATAGTTGATAACATGTGTTACATCTGGAATATCTAGTCCCCTTGCGGCCACATCGGTAGCTATTAAGATATTTATCTTGTCATGTTTGAATGAATCCAAAATGCGAATGCGTTCGCGGCTTCTTTTATCGCCATGAATCCCGCCAACTTTAAATCCAAGCGCGTGCAATTCTTTGGCTAGAGAGTCCACGCTATGTTTCATCTCGCGGAAAATTAAAACTTTATTTGAGCCGTCCTTTTTTAAAACTTCGTGAAGCTTGGATAATTTTTCCTCTTTAGTTCGCACGCGAATAACATCTTGATTGATATTTTTCGCTGTCTCGCCGGAAATTACAGAAATAAAAACTGGATTTTTCAGATAATGTTCCGTTAATTTTTTTATTTCCGGGGACAGAGTTGCGGAGAAAAAAAGTGTTTGGCGTTCCTTGGAAGTTTTGCCAATTATGTAAACCATATCTTCGTGAAAACCCATATCAAGCATCCTGTCCGCTTCATCAAGCACAATGGAATGGCACGTAGATAAGTCTAAAATTTTTTTATCAATTAAATCCCGCAAGCGCCCCGGCGTGCCAATAATAAATGAGACTCCGAGTTTTATTTCCCTGATCTGCTTCATTATCGGAAGGCCTCCCACACAGGCTACAGAAAACATTCCGAATCCGAAAGCCAGGGTTTTAAAATCACTTTCTATTTGCAACGCCAATTCACGAGTCGGAGCCATTATCAAGACAGTTTCTTTTTTAGCCTGCCCCTTTGTTTTATAAATTTTTTCAATCAGAGGCAAAATAAAGGCCGCAGTTTTGCCTGTACCGGTATTTGCCATACCGAAGACGTCACGACCAGTAAGAACTGTAGGTATCGCTTGATCTTGTATGGGTCGAGGGTGAATGAAACCAGCGGATTTTATATTTTTATGAAGTTGCGGATTAAAGGGAAAATCAACAAAAGTATGTTTCGGAACATATGGTTTTTCTTCAACATGCTGTTCTTTTTTTATGAAACGAGAAAAATCTATCCGTTCGCCTCTGGATCTTTTGTTGCTCCTATGTGGACCTTTGTTTCGTTTACTGTGATAGATTGATTTCTTTCCCTTAAAACGAGAATACTTACTGAACCCGCCTGTCGAATGGGCAGGTTTTCCAAATTTGTTGTTCATTACTGATTAAGTAAAGCATTTTATAACTGTTTTGTCAATGTTTTAATTTAGATAAAAAAGTTATACTAAAAAATATGCAAGGCAAACATGTAGATGAGTCATACTTGGATCTCTTGGAACATATTTTAAAAAATGGAACTGAAAAAACTGACCGCACAGGCACAGGAACAAAGAGCTTGCTGGGATATCAAATGAGATTTAACCTTGCTGACGGCTTCCCTCTTCTTACTACTAAAAAGGTGCCAATAAAATCCATTATCCACGAACTTTTATGGTTTATGCGCGGAGATACTAATTTAAAATATTTAGCAGATAATAATGTGCATATTTGGGATGAGTGGCCATATAAGGCGTATTTGATTAAAAATAAAATTAATGTGCCGAAAACCGGCAGTGAAGAATGGAATACCGGCATTAAAGAATTTGTGGAAAAAATAAAAAATGATTCAAGCTTTGCGAAAGAATACGGAAATTTAGGACCTATTTATGGATATCAATGGCGAAGCTGGCCAACGCCAAGCGGCGAACATATAGATCAACTCGCAAATATAGTAGAGGAGATAAAAAAGAATCCTAATTCTCGTCGGTTGATTATATCGGCCTGGAATGTAGCTGATATTGATGAAATGGCGAAAGCTGGACTTCCTCCGTGTCATTGTTTTTTTCAATTCTATGTAGTAAACAATAAATTATCTTGCCAGCTTTATCAGCGTTCGTGTGATACTTTTCTAGGAGTACCATTCAATATAGCTTCGTATGCTTTATTCACAATGATCATAGCTCAGATTTGTGGACTTGAAACCGGAGAATTCGTTTGGACTGGAGGTGATGTGCATTTATATTTAAATCATTTAGAGCAAGCAAACTTGCAAATCTCTCGCCGCAATGACATTCGCCCGCTTCCAAAAATGAAAATAAATTCTAACAAAAAAAGATTGGAAGATTTTACAATAGATGATTTTGAGTTAGTTGACTACAATCCCCACGAAAGCATCAAGGCGCCCATCGCCGTATAAAAATATGATCTCACTAATCGCGGCAATTGGTAAAAATAATGAATTGGGTAAAAACAATACTCTTGTTTGGAGCATGCCGACAGATTTAAAATATTTTAGAAAAACAACCTCTGGTCACCCTGTTATTATGGGTAGAAAAACTTTTGAATCCATCGGCCGACCAATGCCCAATAGAAGAAATATAGTAATCACACGCGATCAAAATTATAAAAAAGATGGTATTGAAGTAGCGCATTCTTTGGAGGAAGCTTTAAATTTAGTACCACATAAAAAAGAAGAAATTTTCATAATCGGCGGAGCTGAAATTTACAAGCAAGCCATGCCTATAGCGGATAAACTCTATATCACCCATATTGAAGCAGAAGATAAAGATGCTGATGCTTTTTTTCCTGAAATTATTCCGATTGTTTGGAACGAGATATCGCGCGAAGAAAGAAAAAAGGACGAGAAAAACTCTTTTAACTACACTTTTTCAGTATATAAAAAATTTATCTAATTGACAAAATAACTAATTATGCGAAACTAAAAAAATGATTTTATCAGATAAAAAAATTATTGCGGAGATGAAAAGAGGTAATATCGTGATAAAGCCTTTTGATATTAAAAATATGGGCGGAAATTCTTATGATGTTCACTTAAGTAAATACTTTTCACAGTATGTCGATAAAACATTGGATGCGAAAAAACATAATAAGGTTAAACATTTTGAAATTCCGGAGATAGGTTTTGTATTAAAGCCGGGTCAGTTATATTTGTGTACGACGGTTGAATATACAGAAACACATAAACACGTACCGTTTTTGGAAGGCAAATCTTCAACTGGCAGACTTGGCATCGACATACACGCCACCGCCGGCAAAGGAGATGTGGGGTATTGCGGATACTGGACAATGGAAATATCCACTTCCAAGCCCGTTCGAATATATCCGGGAATGCAAATCGCTCAGCTTATTTATTATGCCGTAGATGGAAAAGTAGAGAGAATTTATACAAAAAAGAAAAACTCAAAATATTTTAACGAGGATCAGTTGCCGAGAGAATACATGGGTTGGAAAAATTTTGATAAGAAAAATTTTTAGTCTTTCTTTCCAAGCGCCTTTAGAACTTTTAGATACATAGTTTCAACAATTTTGCGTTGTTTTCTGCCAGTGGTAACATAATGATCTAACCCCGGAGCGGCGTTAATTTCGATAATATAGTATCGGCAACTTTTTGGATTCTTTGTAATATCTCCTTTGGTCAGCATAATATCCACCCCAGAAATACGAAGTCCCATATCTTTTGTGACATTTATGGCAATCTTTTTAAAACCAGGATGAATAACGTTTGTCACATCAACAGCATCGCCGCCAGTTGATAAATTGGCATTATCGAGCAAATAAATTTTTTTATTTTTTGGTAAAATAGTATTTAAAGTATATCCTGCGTGTTTTAATTTTAATTTAATTCTTTTATCTTTAAAATTTATTTTTGTGTCGCGTTCATTCAAAATAAAATCTTTCTGTTTTTGTTTCAAAAGAATCTTTTTCATTCCAAGCTACGCAAACACCGGAACCTTGACTTTGACTGTTCGGTTTCACTATTACCGGATAGCCAAGTTTTTTTGCATATTTTTTTCCATACGAAATAGTACGATTACTTTTTACTGTCTTTGCCCAGCTATCTTTAAAAACAGTTTCTCCGGGAATTACAGAGTAGCCCTTTTTTTTCATAAAAAATTTTGCATAATCTTTATCTTTGGCAATATCCGCCGAAGCAATATGATTTAAATCCAAAGAATAAAAACGCAGCGATCTCACCAAGCCGTTTCGGTAAATTATCTGAGCCGCCACTCCCCATTCCGGCTCGACAATAACTCTCGCGCCGACTTTCGGCGCAAGTTTCATAATGAGATTAGTCAAGTATGGAAGCTTATTCATCTTATTCTTTTTAAGTTGGCAAAAAGGGGAGCGTAAATATCTTTTTTGATGCTAATGATTAACTCTTTTCTCTTTACTTTTTCTTTAAAAATTATTGGCGCGTCGGTGATTAAAGCTAGGGGTTGTTGTTCTTTCCCCTCCCCCATGCAGAGCACAGCAGAAGTAGCGAGACTGTCGGCAATATCAGTTCTGGACATTTTTAAAACTCTGCCAAAAATGTCTTTCTTGCCAATGTAGTTTCTAATGCCTTGAAAACCTGCATAACCCAGTGCCACACCGACTACCCCAGCGCGAAACGGCATTAGTCTTGAATCTGTTATTAAAATTCCCAAGTTTTTTAAATTAAATTTTTTCATAAGTTTTTTTCTCAATATTTCTGCACTTTTAAAACTATCTTTCGGAAGAAGAATTATTTTACCATTAGCGTTAGATTCATCAATACCTGAAGAGGCCATAACCATGCCATCTTTGATAGTGAGCCAAGTGTGTTTTGTTTTTAGAGCAAACTTGCTTTCTTTTTTTATTAATGTAACTTTTTGCTTTTCACTTTTATATTCCGCAGTCCTGCCTTCCGAAAGCGCGATGATTTTAGAAGTTACAACTAAAATAGAATTTTCTCGGAGATTTTTGACATATTTTAAAATAAACAAGATTAAATCTTCGTCCTCGTGAAATATTTCAGTTTTGATGGCTTTAATTTTCATTGCTATATTTTCTCAATAAATAAATCCCAAAATAGGAAAGAGGGGTATACAACAACCCCATAACAACCTTATAAAGCCACCACGGAATAATAATCAGCCATATCGTTTTTATCGGATAAACACCTATAAAAGCTATAGACATGAAGATTACTGTGTCTAAAAGTTGAGACCAGACGTTGGAAAGATTGGATCGGAGCCAGAATTTTTTTTCTCCAATATATTTTTTGAAGAAGAAAAAAGAAATTACATCCTGATATTCGGCAACAAAGAAGGCAACAAGCGAGGCGATAGAAAAACGAGCGGAAAGACCGAAAATCTGGTTGTATCCAGTTTTTACCCATTCTCCCTCATGCGCCCAAGGCATAATAGTGGAAAGAAAAGAGTAAAGTAAAAATAAAATAATACTCACAAAACCAGCAAAAACGAATTTTTTTGCCATGCTTTTTCCATAAATTTCTCCAATAATGTCAGTCATAATAAAAACAATCGGAAAAGAAAAAACAGCCACTGAAAGATGAGTGCCGAAAAGGAAAGGCATTAATTTTACGCCTAAAGTATTGGCTGCGAAAAGCGAAGTAATGTACAGAGTAAGACAAACTAAAACAGGTTTTGATATTTGATTATTCATATAAAAGATAACTTATCTTGCGGAACGACTATCTGTTTCGACAACAGAAAATAAAGCTCCGGTATTAATAAAAACCTTTTATATTTTAAATCCGGACCAAGTTGAGATTGTTTTAGTCGTAAGCATGGCAGTAAAAAATTACTCTTTAACTTCTATACCCATAGAACGAGCGGAGCCGGCAATAATGTTGATCGCTCCTTCGTCATCCTTGGCATTCAAGTCTGGCATTTTTTTCTTGGCTATTTCTAGAGC
>LBSW01000035.1 GCA_000990145.1 Parcubacteria group bacterium GW2011_GWB1_37_13
TATGGCTCTTGGTCGTTTGATTGTGCCCTTGAAACACATATGTTCTAAAAAATGAGAAATGCCATTTGATTTTTTTTCTTCATATTTAGACCCGGCTTCCACTAAAACCAAGACTGTCACCGTTGGATTATCTTTCATCGGTATAATAACAACTCGTAGTCCGTTTTTCAAAACTTTTTTAAAATATTTCATAAATTTATTTATACATTTTTTCAACCATCATAATATCATAACCCTTATTTATTCCATCAGAGCTTGGAACCCCGAGAGAAAACATAAATGAATTTAATTCATCAAGAATAATCTGTTCATCGAGAAAATTATTGTCTGTCATTTTTTCTACTTCAATAAATGAACCAAGCTCTTCAACATCATCCAAGCAGATTTCATAATCTTTTAAATGAGTTGAAATGCGAGTTTTTATTACCCTATTTGAAAACTTATAACCCATCACAAATAAACATTGCTCAAGTTCCCTCACATTTTTCACCTCTGTTTCGTGTTCTATCTTAACCAATTCGTCTTTCTTTATAGACCTAGATTTGTTTGCTTTTACAGTGAATACATTGTGTCCGTCACTTTTTTCACGAATACGCACAAAATGATCATTCTTTAAAAAATTTTCCAGATTGCCAATAATTTTTATATAGACAGTATCGATCTGCTTGACTGGCGCTGACAATACACATCCAAGTTTTTCTAATTTAGAAACAACCGACTGCTTATCCCTTAAATAGGACTTAATTTCAATTTCTTGCATTCATAAAATATATCATGAAATCAGCATGATTATCAATATACATAAATACAAATAAAAAAATTGTATACAATCACGCTATAGCGTATATTAATACAATATATTAATTAAGTGGTTAATTTAAAGTATTTTTTTATTTTATTATCTCCTTCAATGGTATCAACTATTAAATAAAGCAAATCCTTGCCAATTTTTAAATCAGCTTTCATTAAAATTACTAAATCTTCACAATCATAAGGATACACCCAAACACTATCTTGAAGACGCAGGAACCCGATTCTTTTTAATGTAAAACGAATTTTGTCTCTTGTTCCTTTTCTTTCTTCTTTTATATCAAAAATAAGTACCCGCCATTTTTTGTCCCATTTTTTTGGTTTTTTTAATTTATAACCCAAAAGCTTGAATTTTCTCAATCTATCTTCTCCTTTTGGAGTAAGGCGAGCAAAAATACCCCTACTTGTTTTCTCAAAAATAATAAGACCGTGCTTCTTTAATCTTTTAATACTATGATTGAAATTATATTTTTGCCATTTATTTCTTGGTTCAATCCCGAAAAATTTTAGAGCCTGCAATGCATTCGGCGCCAAAACTGCCACACTTAAAAGCTATAGCGTATTTTAATACAATCAGAAAATGAAATACAAATTAAACTGAAAATTAGAATTAAATTAATTTATTTTTTCTTTTATATATTTTTTTAAATTTTCTACTTTTATTCTTTCCTGTTTTGCGGTATCTCGATCGCGGACAGTTACGGTATCATCAGCCAAAGTATCAAAATCAATTACGATACAAAACGGCGTGCCGATTTCATCTTGGCGGCGGTAACGCTTGCCGATATTTCCGTTATCATCCCAAATTACACGGCCAAATTCAGCCTTAAGGGGCGCATAAACTTTCGTATTGGCATATTCCACAAGTTCTGGCTTGTTTTTAAGTAAGGGGGATACGGCACATACTATCGGGGAAAGTTTCGGATTTAGCTTGAGAACTATTCTTTCATTCTTCCCTATTTTATCTTCACAATAAGCATCACACAAAACCATAAGCACTGTGCGATCTACACCGACAGAGGTTTCAACAATATGTGGTATATATTTTTCTTTTGTTTCTTCATCATAAAACTGCATATCAACGCTAGAAAATTTTTGATGTTGTGTTAAGTCATAATCTCCGCGATAATGCACACCTTCTAATTCGCTCCATCCGAAAGGAAATTCATATTCTATATCGCAAGCCGCTTTAGCATAAAAAACAAGGTTCTCATGGGGTTTGAATCTTAATTTTTTTGGATTTATTCCCATTTTTTTATAGTATTCCATTCTTTCTTCTTTCCAAATTTCATAATTTTTTATCGCCTCGCTCGGGTGACAAAAATACTGCATTTCCATCTGTTCAAATTCTCTTTTGCGGAATAAAAATTGGCGAGGGCTGATTTCGTTGCGAAAAGCTTTGCCTATTTGAGCAATACCAAATGGGATGGATACAAAACCGGTATCTAGAACGTTTTTATAATTTATATAAATACCTTGCGCGGTTTCACCACGGAGATATACCTGATTCTCTTTGCCATCCAACATTCCTAAATTGGAAGTAGCGAGTAAATTCGAAGCCTGGACTTTTCCAAAATCTTTTCCGCCACATTTTGGACATTTTATCGTGCCTCTATTCTCATCAAAAATTTTATTAATATTTAATTCGGATAATTTTTCATCCGCTTTTACACCCGCATTTTCTAGAAGATGATCAGCCCGTGATTTTTCTTTACATATATTACAAATTACCAGTGGATCTGAAAAATTTGACACATGCCCGCTCGCTTCCCAAACCTTGCCAGAAGTAAAAATACTTGAATCAAGAAAAGTCATATTTCTATGATTCTGCATGGCCTTATTCCAAGCATCGGTAACATTTCTCTTAAGAGCGACACCTAAATGACCCCAGTCATAGGTTCCCGCAAATCCTCCATAAATCTCCGAACCGGGAAAAACAAATCCGCGCCTCTTGCACAGTGAAACAATTTTTTCCATTAAATCATTATTTTTTTTATTTTTATTTAGCATAAATTATTCAACCACCATACCTCCGGCAGAAGGAAATGAGGAATCATTATCCAGTTGCGTGCGAAGCGGCGCCTTATTTACTTTCACATCCACATTAGCAAAATCATCATATCCAGTCAAAATTGCTTCGTTTATGATAACTGGCAAAGTGCCAGCTTGAGAAAGCGAAGGAATGAATGCAACTTGAAATGACACACTGCGACCTGGCGCAGTGATGCCGGCGCCTTTTGGAATTCTGCTTATATTCCATATTATTTCTTTAGTAGAAGGATTGTAAGTTAAATCTTCTTGGAGAGGTGAAATAGGACCCTTAAATTTAATCCACGAAGGAAGAGTGGAACGAATAATACTTTTTGAAATATCATTGGCTGTGTTAGAAAGGGACCAGACTATCGTGTAAGAAGTTTCTTTTTCAACTTTCGGAGGCACAGGTCCGGTATTAGTGAAGGGTCCGGAATAATAGAGCGCCTTGGCCGCAAATCCAACATCGGAAATAATTCTGATAATTCCCGAATCGGAATTATTCAAATCGGCGGCTGCATAGCCGGCAATTAATTGCTTGCCGGAAATAGAAATATCTACATTGATAGCCGGGTCAGAAAGCATTCCGCTGAGAGCCCCGAATAATGAAACTGAAGAGAAAGAAAAATTTACAGATCCAGAATCACCCGGATTTATTTCATCAAATCCATTTTTAGAATTTTTATCCCAAGTTATTACATTGGTTGAGGAGTTATAAAAGCCCTGTTGTGGATTTATTGTTTTACGATCAATTGCGTTTCCAGAAATTTTCGCTCGAATCTCCAAATCATTCACTTTTGTATCTAAATTGTTCGTCCATCTAATTTCTCCGCTGATTGGAACCTTTGCATTTGCAGAATATTCTCTTTGGTATACGCCATTTATAAAAAGCTTTGCCTCAATGAAAGGTTTTTTCATTGTGATGGTATGCGTTAGAGAATTAAAAACTACATCAATTACAGACTTGTCTCCCGAAGATTGCGACCCGCTTGATATGTGAAAACTTTTTTCTTCTCCGTCAAAAACATCAAGCATTTTGCCAGTTATGGAAATATTACGCTCTGTGCCGGGAGCTAGATCTCCTAAATTCCAGATATTGTTTCCGAGCGATGGAGCCGGAACGGATGATTTAAATTGAAACCCAACTGGATAATCAAGTTTGAGAAGTATCTTAGAAACTGCGCGAGTGACATTCAGTGTTGCCTTTATATTAAGAGTAACATCTTGATTTAAACTTACCGTAGAAGGAGCATTAACGGAAAGATTTAGCGGCGTAGAAGATATGGTAATTTCATAAGATTTTTCTTTTACAAAGATGCCATTTGATCCCTCTACTCGATACTCAAGAGAAATTTTTACAGGGCGCACGCTTCCTTGTTCGCCAAAAAGCACCAATTTTATATTTTCATTGCGTACGGCTCCGGCAGAAATCGTGCCTAAGGATTCCCGAAATCTTTCTGTTCCAGCCGATAGACCCGCTCCCGAATTTGAAGAACTTTTTGGATACTCCACGACAAGGTCAACTAGATCCAATGCGGAACTATTTCTATTTGTAATCCCTACAATGAGCGATAGCTCTTCTCCGCCGGCAGTAAAATTATTTCCAAGTATGGAAATATCAATGTTGTTATTAGAAACGGTATTGCCTCCGGCAAAAAATACATAAAAGGCGTATCCTAATGTCAAAATAAAAAAAACTGAAGAAAAAATAAAAAAATTCTTAAAAATAGAGGTTTTCATAAAAAATTTTTCCTGATAAGAAGTAGGATCAACCTCATCCTTCGCGCTGCTTTCCCAAACGTCCGGCACATTCTTTTTGTTTAAGCGCGTAAATCCGTTTCGATGTTCTATCTTGGTTTGATAATTTTTACTAAAAAGTTTGTTTTTAAGTTCTTCTATTCTGTTTAGTTTATCCTCGTCATTAAGCGACATCCCGCAATTATACCATCCCGGAAGAAATTTGGAAAATTTTTCAGGATGGTATTTTACAAATGTGTCTCCTTGAGCGCTTTATTTATGTGGTGTAATACTTTAGTCCTATCTTTTGAAACTTCAAATACTAGATTTTCTTCAAATGGAGATTTGACAAGATTCTGCAACATTTCATTTTCTCCTATATATCCGAGATTGTTCAATATGCGTAAAACAATGATTATTTCAACATTATGCAAGTTTTCTTTGGTCCTAGTTTTTTCTAAAACAGATAAACTGTGTATTAAATCTACAAATAAGGATTCATTAGATTCAACACCAGCAAGTAAACGTTTTAGCAAGCGCGCAATATTTGCAAAAACTTCAAAAGTTTCCGGTTGTTTGGTAATTTGTTCCAATTTGTTTGTCTTCGACGCATTCGTCAGCCGAAAAATATTTTTGCCCTGCACAAGATCAATTTTAAGATATGCAAAATCTTGTAACACAAAACGCAATTTTGAGGACATTAATATTTTCCAGCCTCTCCAAAATTACGACTACCCAATATTATTCCTTCTGTGTGATAAATGTGATGCATACTTAATTTAAATTATCATCTCTATTTTATCATAAAATTTCTTAGTTCTGAAATTATGGGCGCCACAGTTTCATTGGTAATATATTCCGGCTTTATTTTACATTTGGCAAAAATTTGTTTTTCAATTTCTTTACCACATATAACTAATTTTTGACGTTCCGTCTCTGGTATGCGAAGTTTGTGATTTTCATATCGCTTCTTTGCTTCATCCACCCGTTCTTCATAAGAAACAACTCCGTATGGGTCAACTCGTCCATCAGCATAATGCACTATTTTTATATTAATATCTCTACTATCCCTGTGTTTGCAAATAAGCGAAAAACTGTTTTGGTCCGCAAGTGAAATTACAGCATTAGATAATCTAAGTTCTTTTATTATTTTCATCGTCGCTTCGTGTTCGTCATCTCCGTATTTTTCTTTATATTTATTTTGGATATTTTGCCAATAATGAAAACCTTTGGGTTCCAAAAACTCTAATAAAGAATCCCATTTAAATTTTAATATATTTGCCATATCATGAAGTAAACATGCGGTGATGATATCATTCTTCGGCAAGGGTTCATTAAAATTATTACATATCAAAGATGCAACCGCTGCCACCCGAAGCATATGTTTCTGTAAGGCTGGTATTATTTTATATTCGTCATAAATATCTAAAATTTTTTTACTCATACTATTTCTTAATTTTTATCTTGAAGAACAAATCGTCTATTTTTATTTCTTGCATCGTCTCGCTAGAGTTTTTGGCGGAAGCAGGTCCGTCATTTTTCCTAAATTCTACCCTAGAAACAAGCACAGTTTTTTTCATATCAGTTTCAAATTTTTGAATTAATTCTTTTCCCGTTTCATCTGTTTCAAAAACAATTGAAATAATATTACTAGGCGTCAAACCCAGTTTCTTGCGCATATCTTGCAAAGCATGAGCAAGTTCACGATAATCCCCTTCTTGTTTTAGTTCTGATGTGATATTTACATCCAATTTTACTTGGTTCTCAATATTTTTATTTTGTATTACCTCTTTTACGTTCAATTCATCTTTGATCAATTCAAGATACTTACCACCCAGTTTGTAATTTTTTATTTCAAGTTTGGCGAGCGGCTGGCGCACTTTTATTCCAGCATTTTGGCGGGCTTCCAGTCCAAGAGTAACAATATCGCGGACTATTTGCATCTCTTTCATCACATTTTTCTTGCCGAATGAAAACCATTTTGTCTGACTAGCCGACCATTTTGCCAAATGTACACTTTCTTTATCATCATTTGTCTTTAATTTTAGCCAAATATCTTCGGCCGCAAAAGGCGCGAAGGGAGCCATCAATTTTGCAAGATTTTTTAATACAAAATATAAAGTTTGCCTGGCCTCTTCATCTCCATTTTTGATTCGTTCCCGCGAACGACGCAAATACCAAGTGGAAAAATTTCCAATAAAATTTCGAAGCGCTCTTGTTGGTTCAAGAAATTTATAATTATCAAGATTA
>LBSW01000036.1 GCA_000990145.1 Parcubacteria group bacterium GW2011_GWB1_37_13
GGCTATATTCTTCTGCCAGCCCTTCTTATTCTTTTAGGATATTCATTTGTTAAATCACAAACTCCGGATATTGGATGGAGAAGTGTAATTAGCGCGACAATGTTTCTCCTCTCCGGACTTGGTTTAATAGATGTTGCCGGTGGCTCACCAACTGCGGCAAGCAGGTATGGCGGATTGTTGGGAGAAATTTTATCAACACCTCTTGTTTCTCTTTTTGATGTGTATGCCAGTATCGTCTTCCTCGGCGCAATTTTAATAATTTCAATTCTTGTAATATTTAATGAAAAATTAGATCTCGCGCCATTTATTAAAAAACTTTGGGATATTTTAAAAAAGGCGCTAGGTTTTAGGCGACTAGACACTAGCGAAGAAGAAATAAAAATTACTCAGGATGAAATAGCTCAACAAGAAGAGGAAGATATTGAATCTGAAGAAGAGGAGACAGAGACTACTGGTGAAAAAATCAAAAAAACATTAGGTATGAATGACAAAGACGATGAAATTGAATTTAACTCCAAGCTAAAACCTAAAAGCTATAAGCTGAACACTAATTATGTTCCTCCTCCCCTCTCACTGTTAGAAGAAGACCAAGGCAAACCAAATACAGGCGATATAAAAGCTAATGCAAATATTATAAAGCGCACGCTTTTGAATTTTGGCATTGAAGTAGAGATGGATGAAATAACAATCGGACCGACTGTCACTCGCTATGCATTGAAACCAGCCGAAGGAATGAAACTCTCGCGCATTATTGCTCTTCAAAACGATCTCTCACTTGCGCTCGCGGCGCACCCAATACGAATTGAAGCGCCGATTCCGGGAAAATCTTTGGTTGGCATTGAAATTCCAAATAGATCAAAATCTCTTGTCGGTCTTGCCACTCTTCTCGCCGATGATAAATTCCAAAATTCTTCAAAGCCTTTGACTATAGCTCTCGGCCGCAACATAGGAGGCAAATCGGTATTCGGCAATCTTGCTAAAATGCCACACTGTCTTGTCGCTGGCACAACCGGCTCCGGAAAATCAGTAACCATCCATTCTATGATTACTTCTCTTTTGTATAGAAATGGACCAGATGATTTGAAATTTATCTTGATAGATCCAAAACGCGTGGAACTTACTCTTTATAATAACATCCCGCATTTGCTTACGCCTGTGATAACTGAAGCAAAAAAAACAATCTTGGCTCTTAAATGGGCAGCCAAAGAAATGGATCGCCGCTATGACATATTGGAGGCGGAATCTGTGCGAGACATAGAGTCCTATCACAATAATATTTGGAATTCAAGTAAAAAATCTTCCAATGCTGATAATGCTGGGTTAGATCGTTTGCCATACATTATCATTATAATAGACGAGTTGGCGGATATAATGAGTTCTTATCCAAGAGAACTTGAATCCGCTATTGTTCGCTTGGCTCAAATGTCCAGGGCTGTGGGCATACACTTAATAATTTCCACTCAGCGTCCGGAAGTAAACATTATTACCGGCTTGATTAAAGCCAACATTCCAGCTCGTGTCGCTCTGAAAGTGTCTTCGCAAGTGGATTCACGAACCATACTTGATGCTGGGGGAGCAGAAAAACTTTTGGGCGCTGGCGACATGTTGTATTCCTCGGGCGAAGCCCAGCCAGAGCGTTTGCAAAGCGCGTTTATTTCAGAAGCAGAAGTTAAAAAGGTGGTCCAATATTTAGCCGACAGATATAAAGATGAAATATTGGGAGAAATAACATTGACCTCGGGTTCCATATCAGCCGATAAAAGTATTTTTGAAAGCACGCTTGAAGATAGCGAAAATTTAGAGGATGACGATGAACTGTATGAGGAAGCTAGAATGTGCGTGATGGAAGCCGGCAAAGCGTCAACCTCCTATCTACAAAGAAAATTAAAATTGGGCTACGCGCGCGCGGCGCGTTTGATGGATAAATTAGAAGAACGCGGAGTAATAGGGCCGGGAGACGGAGCCAAACCAAGAGAAGTATTAGAGAAAATCGCGCATGATGAGACTGGAGGCAACGTAATATAATGGGCACCCAAATGAGCGAAAAAAAAATATTGCAAATAGTTGCTTTGTCTATTTTTTTTGTTTTTATTGTAACTTATTCTCTTTTTCGTTCTAATTATCTGATTTCTGGAGTAAAAATAAAAAATGTGAACATTTTAGATGGAACAAAAGTCGCAAACAATATTATCGAATTGACAGGAAATGCAAAAAATGCCATAAATTTAACCCTGAATGGACGGGAAATTTCAATAAACGAAGCTGGAGATTTCAATGAGACTTTTGTCCTTCTAAAAGGGTATAATGTAATAAATATAATAGCTAAAGATAAATTTGGATATGTCGATGAGAAAAATTATAAATTAATGTATTAATTATAGAACTCTTTCTTGGTACAAGTTTCTGATCGACACGCATAATTTTCTACTGAAAATTTGCTATGCTCGGCTCAGTCAGCCTGCGCAATGTCTCTCAGAAACTGCACCTGCAACGAGTTCTATAATCAAGATAAATTATGTTAAAGAAGAAAGAAAAAAAGGAAGACAAAACTGTGGGAATAGCTGTATTGGAAGATACTCTAAAATCAATACAAACTAAATTCGGGGAAGGGGCAATAATGAAATTCGGCGATTCGCCAAAGGTAGATGTAAATGTCATTCCCACTGGTTCCATCGGTCTAGATATGGCGCTTGGCGTCGGCGGAATACCGCGCGGAAGAATTATTGAAATATTCGGGCCTGAATCTTCAGGAAAAACAACTCTGTCCCTTCACATTGTGGCGGAAGCGCAAAAATTGGGGGGCATCTGCGCATACATAGACGCTGAACACGCGATGGATCCAGAATATACAAAAAAGCTTGGAGTTAATATAAACAATTTGCTTATCTCCCAGCCGGACAATGGCGAGCAGGCGCTGGAAATCGTAGAGTCCTTAGTACGGACAGGCAAGATTGATGTAATCGTTATTGATTCTGTGGCTGCGCTCACTCCGAAAGATGAAATTGAGGGTGATATGGGCGCGTATCATGTCGGCAAGCAAGCCCGGCTGATGTCTCAAGCTCTGCGTAAACTTACCGCTATCGTTGCCAGATCCAAAACTGTGGTTATTTTTATAAACCAAATCAGAATGCAGATAGGCGTAATGTTCGGTAATCCAGAAACAACTCCGGGAGGGAAAGCGCTTAAATTCTATACTTCAGTGCGCTTAGATATCCGTAAAATCGCTCAGATAAAAAAGGGAGAAGAAGTCGTGGGTTCGCGAACTCGCGTGAAAATAGTAAAAAACAAAGTCGCGGCTCCGTTCAAACAAACCGAATTTGACATTATTTACAATGAGGGAATTTCTAAAGAAGGAGAGTTGATGGCATTGGGAGAAAAATTTAAAATAATAGAAAAAACTGGAAATTCATATTTCTACACTCCGGCTGGTGAAACAAAAGAAAAAAATAAATTAGGGGTCGGATACGATTCCACACGCACATTCTTGAAAGAAAATAAAAAAATATCAGACCAAATCCTAAAAGAAATTAGAAAAAAATTTGCGGAAGAAGCTTAATTCAGTTGTGTTGGAAAATAGTTTCTGCTAATATAACCCCTATGTCCAAACTAGAATATAACGAAATTCGGGAGAAAAAAATAATTATTTACGATGGTGAACCTTGTGAGGTCGTAGAGTCTCATGTCGCTAGAACCCAGCAGAGAAAACCGCAAAATCAGGTTAAATTAAAAACTTTGATTTCGGGTAAAACCATCAATGCCACTTTTCACGTTTCTGAATCAGCCGATGAAGCTGATATTATAAAACGACCTATTACCTTTCTTTACCATAATAAGGGTGAATATTGGTTCTGCGATCCAGAAGATAAAAGTAAAAGGTTTAAATTAGATGCTACGCTTATTGGCGCTAGTGTAAAATTTCTAAAGCAAAATAGTAATGTGGAAGCTTTGGTCTGGGAAAATGAAGATGAAACTGAACAAATTATAAAAGTTACTCTACCCATCAAAATAAATTTCAAAGTAAAAGAAGCCCCTCCTGCGATCCGCGGAGACACCTCAAAAAGCGGAATGAAGATTATAACTCTTGAAAATGGAGCAACTTTAAACGCTCCGATGTTTATAAGATGTTTATAAGCGAGGGAAACACAATCAGCGTAAACACAGAAACCGGAGAATATGTGGAGCGAGTGTAAAAACTCTCAAAATATAATTTTTGGAGGGGCTTTGAGGCTGACGAGCCGAAAATTTCAGGATTTTTTAAACTTCAAAAAATCCGTACCGGAAAAAATTGATATTTTGAGAGTTTTTATTTTACTATAAAAGGCAACAAACCTAAAAATCTTGCGTGTTTGATAGCTGAAGTTAGTTGGCGTTGATTCTTTAAAGTTACGCCAGTTTTTTTGTGACTTATAATTTTTCCATTGGGATTCAGAAATCTTTTTAGAATTTCAACATCTTTGTAATCTATTTCAACATCTTTGTAATCTATATATTTTATATTGTTGGCTGAAAAATAATCTTGTTTCATAAATTCATAATTCGTAATTTTTAATTCGTAATTGTTTTAAAACGGTATATCTTCAGGATTAATATCTTCTTCCGGATATTCTATTACATCAACCGCTTCGGAATTTTTAGGGCTTGCATTTTCTTCGATTTTACTCGAGGAAAATCCAGCATTGTTGGATTTAGGACCAAATTGAGTGCGATCTGCCACCACTTCTGTGCGATACTTTTTCTCTCCGCTTGTTTTATCTTCCCAACTCCTTGTCTGCATCCTGCCTTCCACTAATATTGAACTTCCTTTTTTCATATATTGCGCAACTGTTTCTGCTTGACGACCAAAAACTACAACGTTGTGATAATCGGCAGATTCTTGACGTACGCCATTTTTATCTTTCCAAACACGATTAGTGGCCAAAGAAAACGAGCAAACTTTAACACCCGACGGCAGTGAACGGAGTTCTGGATCTCTGGTAAGATTCCCTATTAATATTGCTTTATTTAAATACATAATTATTTTTTATATTAAACCGCTATTAATGCATCTATTTCTTTATCTATCTCTTCTTTATTTATAGGGACAACTGTTTCATTTTCAAGGTTTTTTGATTTTGGTTTGTGATATGTTTCCCCGCGAACAAATCTTTTTGTAGCGATAGTGTTTTCTTTTACCGTTTTTAATATCAAAAATCGGATAAAGTTGGGATCGAGATCAAGGTGCTTCTTTAATTCTAAAACTTGATCTCCATTCATTACAAATTTAGTCCAACCAAAATATGCCGTGCCAAATTTCTTGCGCGCATTAGATGCAACTTTTTGCATAGAATAGGCAAGATTGATCATTTTCGGTATCTCATCCATTATAATCTCTCCGCCAAAAGAAGAAACAAGTTCTTTAAGGTTGCCATAACTAGCTGGCACATCTTCCTCTTTGATCGTGGGCACCAAAAGATAGCCGAGTTCGTAAACTCTATTATCTTTCTTATTTTCTTGATTTAGCGCGTCATTTTCAACCTCTTGCATTCTGAGATACTATCAAAAATCTTCTTAAATAGCAAATACCCGTTTGGCATTCGCAATTAAAGTCTGCGCAATCTGCTCTTCCGGCAAGTTTTTAATTTCAGCAATTTTTTTAACCACTTGCTTTACGTAAGATGGCTCATTGCGTCTTCCTCGGAAAGGGATTGGAGCAACATATGGAGAGTCTGTTTCAGACATAATCATATCAAGCGGAGCGTTCTTTATGATCTCGTCATAATCGTGTGTAAAAGTTATAACTCCGGTGAAAGAAAGAGTAAAACCAAAATCCAAAAAACTTTTCGCTTCTTCCACAGTCCCGGCGAAAAAATGCACGTTACCTTTGACTTTAGAATATTTTTTTAAAATTTCCAAGCTATCTTTATATGCGCTTTTGGATTTGTCTGCGGGATAGTTGCGGATATGCAGCATCAGCGGTTTATTAAATTCGTTTGCAAGTTCTATTTGTTTTATAAACGCTTGTTTTTGTTTTTCAATTGATTCCGGCGTACATCTATAATAATCCAACCCGCATTCCCCTATTCCAACTATTTTTTCATTTGCTTTTTTATCTTTCAAAAGTTTTCTATAAGATTCTTTGTTAAAAATTTCTCCGCGAGAAGTAAATTCCTTGCCGCCCTCGCCAAGTTCTTTTTCGTCGTGATATGAAACTCCAGTGTGTATCGGATGCAAACCTATAATCGCGTAAACGCCCTCTTTATACTGATTTGCCATTTCCACCGCCTTTCGGGAGGTATCCGCTTGCGTACCGACATTTATCATCCAAGTATCGTTCTCTAAAGTACGCTTTATGACCTCATCTCTGTCTTCATCAAAAGCTTTAAAATTGACGTGGCTGTGTATGTCGATATATTTGGGAGTCATATTGCTAAAACAGCAACACAGGGTTCCCCTGTGCATCTTGTGTAATTTCTTTATAATCTAACCAATCATTAATCATCGTTTCAAAATATTCCTTTTTTGATTTATAATTTTCCACATAACTAGGAAAGGCAATAGGATTTGTGATAATAAAATCACCTTTTATATACTCACTCATACTTGAATATTTATAGTCCAGAATAAATTCCCTTAAAGAAGAAAAATCTTTCGCTCTTCTTTTTTTCCAATCTTTATCTTTTAATTTTGCTGGATTTAAATGTATGTATGAGTAAATGTACCTCAAATATTCATCCGTATCAAGATGATGTGATTTAAATACTCCCTGAAACAAAGCTCCTTCCCTTTTATTTTTATTATTGAAATACATGGAGTAGGCCGTTTGAAGCTTCAGCATAAATTTTGGTATGCCTCCATCCACAAGAGGAGTAATTAACAAATGGAAATGATTAGACATTAAACAATATGCACCGATGGCTATAATCGGATCATCATTTTTTATTTTCAATAATTCATTGAAAGAATTTCCTCTTAGTAAATCTCTAATTTTAAGATTTTTATTTGTATTTAAAACATGTAGTAAAAGAATAAATCGATTGTAGTCATAATTGTTAGTAAAAATTATGCGCTTTTCAACGCCACGATTATAGACATGGTAATATTCACCTTGCACGAATGATACTTTTCTTTCCACATACCTATAATAACACATAACAACAAAATTACACAGGGGAACCCTGTGTAATTTTAGTCTTTTCTTGGAAACAAAGGCTTCTCTGGTTTTTTATTTTCTCTGATTAATTTTTCTATAGCAAAAGAAGTTTCTGGTAAAAATGGTCTAAGATGAATGGTAATATCTATAAGATAATGGATTAGGGCTTGAATTCTAATCTTAGCTTTTGTTGGATCGGTTTTTATCAATTTAAATGGTTCTTCAGTTTGAATCACTTTATCTGCCATTGATACTGTATTCCAAATATTGTCCATAGTACTTTTAATATCAAAATTTTCTAAGTGTGGTGATTTAGGATACTCTTTATCTTTATTTAAAAATTCAAGATGTGGATATTGAATATTATGGGTCGAAGACATAGTTAAAATTCTGGATACCAAATTTCCCAATCCATTCGCCAAATTCGCATTATAGGCTTCTTTAAAACGTTCCATTGTAAACGGACTGTCTTCAAACGGAGAAGTCTCGCGCAAAAGAAAATAACGCAAGGCATCGGTGCCATATTCTTTCACAACATCGTTTGGATTTATCACATTGCCGATAGATTTGGATATTTTTACTCCGCTCTCGCCTGTGATAAAACCATGATAGATAATTTTATCCGTTGTGGGCAAACCCGCAGACATAAGCATTCCCTGCCACATCACTGATTGAAATTTCACCATATCTTTTCCGGCAGTTTGAACCGTTAAACGCATCAAACCAAACGTACATCACTTGATTATCGTCTCCCGGTATCGGTACGCCCCAGGAAAAACGTTTTTTATCGCGGGAGATTGAAAAGTCTTCCATTCCATCATTTACAAAATCAATTGCTTCCTTCCTCCTCCACTCCGGAATAATGGATTTCTCATCTGACAAATACTCCAGTAGTTGCTTTTTATAATTTGTCAGCCTAAAAAAATAATTTTCTTCCTCAACAACTTCAGGTATTTTAGTCGGATGAATCGGGCATTTGCCGTCAGTCAAATCCTTTTCTGTAATAAATTTTTCGCAGCCGACACAATAGAGTCCTTTGTATTTTTTTTTATAAATATCCCTCTTGGCATCGCACAGGCGCCAAAATTCCTGCGCCGCCTTAATATGGAGAGGATTTGTAGTTCTTATAAAATTATCATTAGAAATATTTAATACAGTTTTTAACTCCAAAAATTTTTGTACGTATTGATCCACATAATCTTGCACATTTTTTCCTTCTTTTTCGCTTGCCTCAAAAATTTTTTGACCGTGTTCATCTGTGCCTGTGCTGAAAAAGACATCTCTGCCCAGAAGACGCTGATATCGGGCAATAACATCTGTTTGCACCAGCTCCAATGCAAAACCGATATGGGGGTCCGCATTTACATAAGGAATAGTAGTTGTAATATAAAAAGACTTTTTTTCTTTACTCATTATTATTTATCAGCTATTTACTCTGGGTTCGAGCCGAAGTTTTATTCTTTTCAATATCACTTAAAAATTCCATTACAATAACAGCCACGGGAATAGCAAGCACCAGTCCCCAGAATCCGCCCAATTCAAAACCAATCAAAGCCGATAGAATGATAACAATCGGAGAAAGACCCACTATTTTATTAATAATAAGCGGGGCAAAAAGAAAAACTTCAAATTGATGGATAATGGTGTAGGCTCCAACTACCATTAAAGCGCTTGAAATTCCGTTGGAAAGATAGGAAAAAGCAAAAGCCGGAATTAAGGCAACCCAAATTCCGTAGGGAATCATTTCCATCACTCCGGCAATAATAGCGAGAAGAAGCGCATACTCTATCCCCAAGAGCGACAAGATCAAATAAATTAAAACTGCCACCACAAAGCCCAAGACAACCTGCCCTTTCATCCATAGAGCAATTTTTCTTCGAGAACGTTCCCAAAGATCCACCACATAGTCTTCATACTGAATTGGGAAAATAAGCCGAAGGAAATTTTCTATTCCCTTCTCTTGAATTGAAAGATAAAAAGAAATAAGAATAATCAATATGAAATTGAAAATACTTCCGAAGGCAACAGAAAGCGTTTGGAAAAATCCTCCTGAAAGATTCGAAATAAAAGCTTTAGATACTGATAGCAGTGTCGCAAGTGAAAGATTATTCCCCAAAGAATTAACTAAATCCTTGGCGCCAGAGAATGCTTCATTCTGGAAATAACTCAAGAAAGAAACGCCCGGAATATAAGTTGAAATGAAACTGGAAAAATTATAAATTTCAGTTATCAAGAGCGGAGCAAAAAGATAAAATATTCCAGCGAGAATGAGAAGCGATACGATATATAAAATCACTATTCCAAATATTCTATTTATCCGCACTTTTCTAAAATAGGGAGTTGAGGATTCCACAAAAGAGGCAATAACT
>LBSW01000037.1 GCA_000990145.1 Parcubacteria group bacterium GW2011_GWB1_37_13
ACATAAACAGAC
Source organism: Parcubacteria group bacterium GW2011_GWB1_37_13 (assembly GCA_000990145.1). Taxonomy (GTDB): domain Bacteria; phylum Patescibacteriota; class Minisyncoccia; order Phycocordibacterales; family UBA9973; genus UBA9973. Next base: position 13 of record LBSW01000037.1, read on the forward strand.
AAAAAGACCAACAGGTAAAATATGATATTCAAGATTGAAATCATACTGCTCAAATATTACATAGTCCCCGCTGTCTTATTATCAGCACCGCAAGAACTGCACATATTAGAACACTTTTCGCACTTGCAGCCAAAAATTTTCATAACAGCTGCAATACCTACAAGCACATAAATGATACCTTCAACAACTGACACAGACCCAAACACCATATGAACAACATTCCATGCGTTTATATCACTACCCACTAACATTCCAACACCCACCAAGCCCCAATTGACACCTCCAACCATGAGCAAAATTTCACCTATTAAAGCTGGAGTACAACAACCCTTCCAAGAACCTGTTCTATTAAGCATATATTTCTTAGTCTCATATATTGAGACGGTTAACTAATAAAAGACCTTTATTCACTAATACGATAAGTATACCATATTATTTTAAAATGCTATAATGCAAGAATGGAAGAATATAATATCGAAAACAAAGAAGAAAATAAGAATACTGGAGATCAAAATAACGGCCAAAAACAAATAGCTGGAGCGATACTTGTGGTGGGCATCCTTATCGCTGGAGCGATTTTACTGAAAGGAGGCAAACTGTCAAATATTCCCGCAGAGAGGACTGAAGGAGTTCCAGTAACGATTTTGACGCCAGTTGGAACGGGAGACAAAACAATTGGAAATTCACAGGCAAAAATTACGCTTATTTTATACGAAGATTTTCAGTGTCCTTTTTGCGGGGCAGTTTCTGGTTTGGCATCCAATACAGATACAGTTAAATATTTAAAAAAAATTGATCCGAGTTGGTCTCCGTTTATGACTGGAATCAATGAATATGTAAAAAATGGAGATGTGCAATTTGTGTATAGGGATTGGGCATTTTTAGGACCCGAATCAATAAAATCAGCTGAAGCCGCAAGATGTGCCGGAGACCAAGGTAAATTCTGGGAATATCATGATTATCTTTATGCCCATCAAAATGGAGAAAACAAAGGTGGTTTTTCTACCCCGAACTTAAAAACTTTTGCCAAAGGTTTAGGTTTAAATTCAGCCACTTTTGATCAATGTCTCGAATCTGGAAAATATACGCAAGTGATAACCTTATCTAAAACCGAAGGAATAAATGCGGGAGTTACAGGTACACCAAAAGGATTTATCTTAAAAAACGGAAAAATTGTTGCAACCATCGACGGCGCTGAATCGTGGACGACAGTCAAACCAAAGATAGATAACGCGTTGAAGTAAACTAGTCAACTGACAATAAAGACTTTCCTCACACTCTTTTTTGTATATATTAGTTAGTTTGGAATTCTAGGAATTTGTGGAATATCTGATTTTGTCTCTCCTAAAGCACAATTTTCAGCAACTTTTAAAACCATACCTAGAACATGATTTCCTCCGCCCCACTTGCTTTCTTCATCCCCTTCATCTAATTTCTCCGTTAAAGGAAGATTTATCCATTGCTGACTGCCGGCATCCCAAAGATAGGATTTTAAAATATTGCAATTTCCTTTTACATCCTCAAGCCTTCTATTGGTAAATACTGGAGTTGTCCCAAAAAAATTCCATCCTTTATATAACTTATGTTCATTAATCAGTTTCGGCATCTGAATCCGAATAAACCCAAAAAGAAGTATCAGCTAAATAACCATCTCCGATTAAGTCTATTTTGTTATCTTCTGGTTTAGGATAAATCCTTGCATATTCTTGAGTAGTAGGTATAAAACCATAAATCGCTTTAATATGTGCCATATCCAAGTTTTGACCATTTAAAGAATTTGGGGTAAATCCGTATATTAAATTCCAGCCTTGTTTAATAAATAAATTATCTTCAATTTGAGAAGCATAAACAACAGATGAAATTCCAATAAAAACCACAAGTGTTAAAAATATTTTTTTCATATTTTATAATATAAATTATTTTCTATTCTGGTAATGAGGGTGGCTGTGGAATGGCTTCACCTAAATAGTCATTCGAACTTAAAAAATAAAACCCTAACCCAACTGAGACAATAAGTATAATAATAAAAATTATTTTTTTCATAAAGCAATTATATGCCAAAAGGATTTACAGTCAAGGGGATTTCAAATTCGCAAGAACTGTTCTTGAGTTGAGCAAATGAGCAATCTGAGCAAGTGAGCAAGGACTACCCTTGCTCAGACTTGCTCAGATGCTCAGATTTTTTTGTTTGTATATAATGGATGTATATGTATAGAAAAACGCCATTTGCTGAAAACGAGTATTACCACATTTACTCTCGAGGGGTAGAGAAAAGAAAAATATTTATGAGTAATAAAGATTACAATCGTTTTGTAGCTCTTATCATTCAAAATGGACAATTTTCTGCGAGAAAATAAAAATAATTTAGGAAACATTTTTAAAGAAAAAAGAGAGAAAACTCTTGTGTCAATTCTGGGCTACTGCCTGATGCCAAATCATTTTCACTTAATTTTATATGAACATACTGAAAATGGTATTAGTAAATTCATGGGAAAACTTTTAACTGCTTATTCAATGTATTTTAATACTAAATACGGAAGAAGTGGCTCTCTCCTTACTCACCCTTTTAGATCGGAGCATATTGATAATGAATCACAATATATGTATATATTTTCTTATCTACACTTAAATCCCATATCAATCATTGAGAAAAACTGGAAGGAAAATGGTGTAAGAAACAAAAAAGAAGCAGAAGAATTTTTAGAAAAATATCAATTTTCCAGTTATAAAGATTTTCTAAAAAATAATCGACTAGAAGCATCGATTATCGATTTTTCTCTTGTTCCAAATTATATAAAAAATATGGAACTGGATTTAAAAACACAAGAAAAAACATTCTGTGAAAATAGTGTTACCGAGTAATTTTAAGCATGAGCAAGGACTACCCTTGCTCATTGCTCACTTGCTCAAGATTAACAACGCGTTGAAGTAAGCTAATCAAGATAATTTTTTAACCTTGCAATTTTTTCGTGCTGGCGAAGTTTTTCGTGAACTTTTGCTTCAATTTGACGAATACGTTCCCGAGTTACCCCAAATTCTTCTCCTACTCGTTCGAGAGTATGCTGGATGCCATCTAGCAATCCGTATCGCATTTCAAGTATTTTTCGTTCCTTAGGGTTCAGCTCACTTAAAACTTCACGAATCTGATCAGAGAGAATTCTGCGAGAAGATTCTTGGTCTGGACGCAAAATTTTATCGTCCGGAATAAAATTTTCTAATGTTGATTTATCGTCGTCGTCTCCCACCGGCTGTTCTAGAGAAACTGTTTCTTGGCTAATGTTTTCAATTGTGTGGATTTTTTCAACTGGAATACCCATTTCAGTGGCAATTTCTTCTGCCAACGGCTCCCGACCCAAGTCTTGACTGAGTCTCCTGTGCGTTTGTTTATATTTAGAAATAGTCTCAACCATATGTACTGGAATACGAATGGTACGAGACTGGTCGGCCAATGCGCGAGTAATAGACTGGCGAATCCACCAAGTTGCATAAGTAGAGAATTTATACCCCTTAGTCCAATCAAATTTTTCAACTGCCTTGAATAAGCCCAAATTGCCTTCTTGAATCAGATCAAGAAGGGTCAGATTAGCGGACCTCCCCACATATTTTTTGGCAATTGAAACCACGAGACGCAAGTTCGCGCGAGCAAGCAGATTCTTTGCTTCCAGATCGCCATGCTCAATGCGCTTAGCAAGGTCTTTTTCATCGCCTGCGTGAATAAGCGGATACTGACCTATTTCCTTCAAATACATTTGGATAGAATCATGCATCGTGCCTTTGTTTAAATCCTTGTCAGTCAGATCGGTATTGAGATTAAGCAAATTTCCACCTTCAAGCACATCAATTCCAGCAACTGTGAATTTTTCGTAGAGTTCGTCTAAAAATAGAATATTATTTTCAATATCTGGAAAAGTTTTCAATATTTCATCATAAGTGATGAATCCCCTTTTGCGTCCTTTTTCTATGAGCTCATTTGAGATGCGAGTTAGATTTTCCGCTTTTTTTTCTAAGGAAGATAATTTTTTTTTACTCTTGGCAAAAACTTTTTTTAATAGTTTTTTGCGTAGCTTTTTTACAACTTTTACCTTTTTAGCTTTAAACTTTTTATTTTTTTTCTTTGTTTTTTTCTTCATACTTTTATTAGCGGCTATTTTTAATTTCTTCCTTTCTTTTAGTTATCTCACTGATTCTTTTCAAAATTTCTACTTCTTCTTTCTTGTTTTTTGGATTTTTAAGTTCTATTATTTTTTTTAACATTTCTTCATTTAAATATTCTTCCTCAATAGAAAGCAACATCTCATTTACATCTTTTTTCAGATTTTCACTATTTAAATAAAATTCTTCCGCCTCGTAAATTAAATCTTCTTTCATTTCTTTGTAGACTTCTTTTGCTTTATCTAATTTTTTTAAAATGAATTCTGTGTCTATGGTCTTATTTTGCATATTTTCTTGCCAAAAAGCTATCCCTAGAAGTCTGCGCTCGATTGGGTCTTTTCTTAATTTTTTTTCAACATTAACTCTAGCAATTTCTGTTTCTTCTTTGTCATATTTTAATTCAGACTCAACTTTCTTCAAATCTTCTATTAGAGCATTTTCAGATATACCAGATTTATCGCTAATAAGCTTGATAAAATGGGACTTTTCTATGGCACTCTCCAAGTTATTCAAGAAAGGTAAAAGGCGTTCTCTGATTTCTTTGCCAACCTGCCTCGCCGAGTCAAGACGTACTTTTCTTTCATCACCGAACGCATCCTTCAAAATTAACCCTAATATAAATGGAATAAAATGCGTTGAATTTCGTATAACTTGCCGCCAGGCATCTTTGCCTTCTTTTGAGATAATATCAGCGGGATCTACGCCCTCTCTCATGTCCGCCACTTTTACATCCATACCCAAAGATAACGCAATTTTCGCAAAACGATTTGATGCATTAATTCCAGCCTTATCGGCATCATAAGCAAGAACAATATTTTTTGATAATCTGCAAATGAGACCTAAATTATTTATAATATTTTCTTTAGATATTGTCACGTCAGTCATAGCAGTACCAGAAGATGCCACAGTATTCTTAAAACCCGCTTGATGCGATAAAACAAGATCTATTTGGCCTTCCACTAGAATGGAAAAATTGTTTTTGCGAATTGAATCTTTTGCCTTATCTATGCCAAAAAGTACAGAAGATTTATTAAATATGGGAGTTTCCGGACTATTTAAATACTTGGCCGATTTTCCATCGTCAACTAGAATTCTACCCGAAAAAGCGATAATGCGTCCGCTTGAATCGGAAATAGGAAACATTATTCTGCCGCGAAACCTGTCATACATCGCCTTATTCGGCCTCCCTGCTTCTGCCTCCGGCCTTTTGGCCAGACCTGCTTTTTCTATTTCACTGTCAGCAAAACCTCTGGATTTCAAATAATCGTAAAGAGTGCGCCAGTCCAAAACAGCATAACCAATCCTAAAATCTTTTATAGTTTTTTCTTCCAGTCCGCGAGACTTCAAATATTCTTGCGCCTGCTTATTATTTTTTAAATTGTTTTCAAAAAATTTCGCAGCTTCTTCCATTATTCCGTAAAGTTTTTCTTTTTCACTTTTTATCTCTTTGGCTTCTCTGTTTTCCTTACTATAAACTTCGAGTTGAACTCCAGCCCTATCTGCTAAAAGTTTTAGCGCACCCTTAAAATCAAGCCCTTCAAATTCTTCCACGAAAGTAAAAATGTCTCCTCGCGCCCCGCAACCAAAACAATAATAACTCTCCCTGCTAGGCGAAACAAAAAACGACGGCGTTTTTTCATTATGGAATGGGCACTTGCCTTTCCAGCTTGCCCCCGCCTTGTCCAGCTTCATATAGGAACTAACAAGCGAAAGTATATCTATTTTTGATTTTATTTGATCAACAGATGAGGACATAGTTTCTTATTGACCTATTGTTCTATTAAATTGTTAATAAATCAAAACTATTTCTCCGTTTCAGCTTTGATCCTATCTTTAAATCCAGTTCCCGCTGGAATGAGTCGTCCGATTATGACGTTCTCTTTCAATCCTCGCAGAGAATCCACTCCACCCTTGATAGCATTTTCAATGAGAACACGATTAGTATTCTGAAATGAGGCGGCAGAAAGCCAGCTCTTGGTGCGAAGTGAAACTTCCGTAATACCAAGCACAACTGTTTCCGCTTTTGCTTTCTTTCCTTCAGCATCTTTTCCATACAATTCCCCAATTCTGGAATTTTCCTCCATA
>LBSW01000038.1 GCA_000990145.1 Parcubacteria group bacterium GW2011_GWB1_37_13
GGTAGGGATTTTTTGTATTACAGTCTCCATTATTATTTTCCAGATAAATTTAATAGAAATATCAATAATCCACTATTGATTGAAAAAAATAATATTTTTTCTTTTTCTGTAAACGCTAAGTTTGCATGGCTTATGATTCAATTTTTTAAAGTTCCTGTTTTATTTAAAGAATTAGGGTTATCTTTGTTGATAGGTGGTAAACAAATAAAAACTTTTTGGGATTTTATAGTTTCAATAATTAGCCCAAATCAAAAATCAGCCCAAGAAGCTATTGAAGAGGTTGAAAAATTAATAGGTCAAGGTTTTGTAGCAGGCATAGACATTTCTTTAAGTCTTTGGGGCTTGATGGATCATGTTATTTTTGTATATGGTTATAATGAAGATAATTTGTATGTTTTTGACACTCATCAGGTTGCAGGATTGGAATATGAAAAAATTACTAAAGATACAAGATATATAATGAAAATATCTAAAAATACAATCATAAAAAAGTGGTCCAGATTTGGAAGAGTTTGGGTAGTGAAAAAGGAATTTGTTTAATATCTACGCTATAGCGTAGATTGCATAAATAGATTGGTTTTATTTTTTGTTTTAATTTTGTTATACTTTCAGTATGAACATTAAAGATATAGAAAACCTTGCAGCACTTGCTAGATTAGAGCTTACAGAAAAAGAAAAAGAAGGATTGCTTTCCGATATGGACAGTATTTTGGGGTATGTAAAACAAATTGAAGAAGTAAAAATTAAAGAAGTAAAGCTCGACTATGATCTAAAAAATATTTGGCGGGAAGATAATCCAGGACAGCGTGAATTCTCAAAAGAGCTAATTATTTCGCAATTTCCAGACTCACAAGACGAGTTTCTGAAAGTAAAAAAGATTCTATAAATATATACCTATGATTGATTTGCAAAATTTAACAATTAAAGAAGCAAGAAAAAAACTAGACGCCAAAGAATTTTCAGCAGTTGATTTGGCGTCGGCTTATTTGGCGGAAATTAAAAAGAAAAATAAAGAACTTAACGCTTATCTGGAAGTTTATAACGATGTATTGGATCAAGCAAAAATTGCAGACGAAATGATCACTAAAGGGAAATCATATCCGCTTCTCGGAATTCCACTCGCTATTAAAGATGCCATTTTAATCAAGGGCAGACGCGCTTCTGCCGCCTCTAAAATATTAGAAAACTATATTTCCCCGTACGATAGCACAGTGATCTCCAAATTAAAAAAACAAGGGGCAGTGTTTTTAGGCAGAACAAATATGGATGAATTTGCCTTAGGGAGTTCTACTGAAAATTCGGCTTATGGAGTGACAAAAAATCCTTATGATAATTCGCGGGTGGCTGGAGGAACCTCAGGCGGTTCAGCGGCCGTCGTGATTGGCAATATGGCCCTTGGTGCTCTTGGATCGGACACTGGCGGGTCAGTTCGCTTGCCATCTGCATTCTGCGGGGTTGTTGGATTGAAGCCCACATACGGCAAAGTTTCCCGCTACGGTCTTATAGCAGCTGCGTCATCTCTTGATTGCATTGGTCCGATTGCCAAAAATATTGAAGATGCGCGGATTATTTTCGATGCTATTGTCGGACACGATCCTATGGACAGTACAAGCGTTACCGATAGCACGTATCCAAAATTACCCACGAAGAAAATTATTGGCGTGCCTTTCGATTTGATAAGTCAAGAAGGAATTGATCATAAAATTAAAGAAGATTTTCAAAGTGCAGTGAAAAATTTTAAGAATTTGGGATATCAAATAAAAAATATTAAATTGCCGAATTGTATCGCTTTGTACTACATTATTAATTTTGCTGAAGTATCTTCCAATCTTGCGCGTTTTGACGGCGTAAGGTATGGTTTGCACAAAAACGGCAAAAATCTGCTGGAAGATTATTTGTTAAGCAAGGGCGCAGGTTTTGGCAAAGAATCTCGAAGGAGAATTTTACTCGGCACCTATGTTCTTTCTGCCGGTTATTACGACGCATATTATGGCAAAGCGCAAACCGCTCGAGCGTCTCTAAAAAAAGAATTTAAAGAATTATTTTCCGAAGTTGATTTGGTTTTTACGCCCACATCTCCAATACCGGCTTGGAAAATCGGCGAAAAAAATGATCCACTTTCTGTATATTTAGCTGATATTTTTACAGTTACGGCAAATATCGTTGGTTTGCCAGCAATTTCTTTACCATCGGGTTCTATTGAAATAGAAGGCAAAAAATTACCGCTTGGTATTCAATTTATGGCTCCGCACGGAAGAGAAGATTTACTTTTTGAAGTTGGTAAAAAGTTTGAGGCAATAAAGTAAAATGGTATAATATCCCGATATATATGGCTACACCGTTAACAGTAACTCAAAACCCCGTTCTTGGCGATTCAGTGCTTGGTTCTAGATGGTTAAATCCAGATCACCTGTTTAATCAGAGCGTTTCGTTCTTTAACGACCTTTTAGGATTTAATGCTACTAATGGCCCGCAGATAATAGCTATTTACCATGCTGTTGTTTTTTTGTTTTCACTGTTTTTTCTTACAATTATTTCTTATTGCGCAATTCGTCTGCTTGAAATCAGAAGCAAGGAACGCAAGCATCTTCTGCACGAAATTACTGAATATGCTCACTTTCAAGCAGAACGCGAGAAAAAAATTCATCAAGGAGAAACAGTGTCTAAAAACGAGAAGTGGGTAAAAACTTTGAATTATCTTTTTTCACAACATCCAAGTGATTGGAAGCTGGCAGTTATTGAAGCTGATGCTATGCTTGAATCTTTGTTGGATCAGCTTGGCTTAAGCGGAGAAACTCTCGGAGATAAATTAAAATCAGCCGATAAAGATAAATTTCGCGGTTTTGCTTCTGCTTGGGAAGTGCATACTATTAGAAATAAAATAGTTCACGAGGGAGTTTCCTTTGAGCTTTCCCACCATGAGGCAAAAAGAGTGATTGCTTTGTACGAGCAAATTTTCCGCGAATACGGATTTATCTAACTTTAATATTTGTTGCGGGAGGCCGAATCGAACGGCCGTCTTAAGGTTATGCTTTACCACTTCAGTTTTCACTGCTTCAAAAAAGAATTTGTGGTCTGGACTATACCATCTCCTTTTTCAAAAGATAATTTGAAAATTAAGGAGCTCGCCATCTAGTCTCTACACATTTATATCCGACTCATGCCGGAAAATTTAGCTCGGAATTGTCTTTCTGTCTGTGATGACAGATAGGATTTCTCCGAATTTGGCGAGTGCACACCTCCAGGTTTCCCAAGAGGGGGCCCCACAAGTTGAGCCTTACGAGATGCCTCTTCTCTATCCCGCTATATTGATTATACTATACTGTTTAGGATTATATTGGGGAGAAGGTTACAAGTATGAAAATGGTGAGTTTGGATTCACAAACAGCAATCCACTTATGATACATTTTTATTTTAAATGGCTGAAATTATGGGATGTAGAAAAAAATTCTCTTGTATTTCGTCTGACTCTTAATGAATTTTTTAGAAAAGAAGAGAATAATATAAAACTTTTTTGGATAAATTTCTTGGGTATTAAAAAAGAACAATTTTCAAAAACTACTTTTATAAAAACAAGTCTTAAAAAAGCTTCTCTAAAAAATATATTAAAATATAAGGGTATTTTGAGAGTCAAAGTAAGAAAAGGTACGCTTTTGAGAAATAAGATTTTAGGAGCTATAGAACATATCTCAAGTATCTGAAAACTTTTATTTTTACAAATTTTCTGTTATATTCATAAATATGTCGGCGTAGCTCAGTCAGTAGAGCGGAGGACTCATAAGCCTCAGGTCGCAGGCGCACTCCCTGCCGCCGACACCAATAATTGAAAACTCTTTGAAATTGGATCATTTTATGTATAATGAAACAATGCGACCGTAGATCAATTGGTTAGATCGCGTCCCTGTCACGGACGAGGTTGCCGGTTCAAATCCGGTCGGTCGCGCTAGCGAATGAAGTGGGAACTGGTATAATGGACACAGGGTAGTGAGAGTTGGTATTTTATAACTTTGATTATGAACGGGGGTCGTGAATTAAATCCGTCATCCGCCTTGTGCGGTGGATTTGTCCGAAAGGACAGAAGGTAGCGGTGAAAAGCGATAACTGGCTTACGGGTGTATCAAGAGTGCTACTCTAACAAAAAACTTCCATTTTGGAAGTTTTTTGTTTTATAACTAAAAATGCTAAAATGCCTCTATGAAAAAGAAAACACAAATCTTAATGATTCACGGTGGCAACACTTTTGAAAACAAAAAAGACTATTTGAAGTATTTGAAAACAAAGAAAGTTTCTATTGAAAAGAAAGTTCGTTGGTCTGAAGGTTATTTTGACAAAGAACTAGGTAAAAGTTTTGAAATTATTAAACCTCGTATGCCTCTCCAAGACGATGCTAAATACGAAGATTGGAAAATATGGTTTGAAAGATATATTCCTTTCTTAAGAAACAATGTAATTTTAATTGGCAGTTCTTTGGGCGGTATTTTTCTTGCAAAAAATTTGTCAGAAAATAAATTTCCAAAGAAAATACTTGCCACGTATATAATTTGCCCTCCTTTTGATAATACTCTACCAAACGAAGCTCTTGTTGGCGGTTTTAAGCTCAAGTCTGATTTGTCTTTAATTGAGAAAAATTGTAAAAATACCACTCTCATATTTTCAAAAGATGACGATGTCGTTCCAGTATCTCACGCTGAAAAGTACAGAAGTAAACTGAAGAACTCAAAATTCATTTTTTATAAAAATAAAAATGGGCATTTTCGTGTTCCAAAGTTTCCCGAAATTGTTAAAATGATTAAAAATGATGCAAAGAAGATATAAATATGGAAGACAAAAAAATCATTATTAAAGTTCGGGCAATTATTTTACACGAAGGAAAGTTGTTGGTGGTGCGACACCCTCACGATACAAGCTTCGTAGCACTTACTGGAGGTCATTTAGAATGGGGAGAAGATGTAAAAGAATGTTTATCTAGAGAAATAGTTGAAGAGCTTGGGGTAAAGCCAGAAATAGGTAGGTTATTTTATATAAACAATTATACCCAATCTGATGGTAAACAGTATGTGGAGTTTTTCTTTGAGATAAAGAACGGAGTAGATTATTTAGACACTACAAAACTTACTCGTTCTCACGCTCACGAAATTGCTGAAATAGTTTGGATAAGTCCCACGGACGATGTTCGCATTCTTCCAAAACTATTTGCAGAGGACTTTAAGGCAGGGAAGGTGGTTTCAGATGAAGTTAGGTTTATAAAAGGTTAGCGTAAAACAATAAAAATATGAAAAAATTTATCTGTGATGGAGAGAAATACAAATTCGGTGATGGCTATATCTATATGCAGGCGATTACAGTTTCCCGCTACCGAACCCAGTATCCATACATTGAGAGTATTTGCGACCAAGGTTTTAAATAGAGTGGTGTATGTAGCAGCAGACAAAGCAAAGTATTTTTTGTTATCAATATAACCATATAGTTTAATGTGTTTTGCAAAATAAGCGAATATAAACTAGTATATTTAGGTGCCTTATTTTAAAAGATAAGCCGTTATAGCTCAGGTAGTAGAGCACGTTCTTGGTAAGAACGAGGTCAACAGTGCAAATCTGTTTAACGGCTCCAAAAACTTGTCGACGTGGCAGGTTGACAAATTTTAAGCCGATGTAGCTCAGTTGGTAGAGCATCGCTTTCGTAAAGCGAGGGTCGACAGTTCAATCCTGTCCATCGGCTCCGCAAAAATATTATGGAACAAGATATCAATAAAGTAGAAGAACAAATTAAAAAACTGGAAGAGAAAATGGTCAATCCTGATTTTTGGAATGACAAAAATAAAGCGCAAACTGTTTTAAAAGAATTATAAATATAATTAGCATGAATTAAAAATTAGTGCTATAATTGCAAAAGGGATTCTTTCCTCGTGGGGTACAGATTATGGAACAGGGTTGTTTATTTAAGTATGATAATAATTTTTAACAAAAATATGAAAAATAAAAATTTACAATTAGGTTTTGCGCCGCTTCTAATCATCATCGCTATCATTGCGGTGCTGACTGTCGGCGGTGGAGTGTATGTGGCGACAAAGAAAGAAAAAATTGATACAGAGGACAATGTGGACACGCAGGTGAACGCCAACTTGGGCGTCAATGCCAATATAAATGCCAAGAGTTCGCTCCGATCACTTCTCGCGCTTGGGCGAAATCAAGTCTGCACATTTAATTCTGGTACTGGTGCAAGCGAAGTTTCTGGAACGATGTATCTCTCCGGTTCTATGGTGAGAGGAGATTTTTCCTCCAAAGGACCGAGTGGAGTTATGGAGGAATCACATATGATCAAACAAGGAGATGTCGTTTTCACATGGTCAGGAAATAAAGGAGCGAAGCTGGGTATGTCTCAAATGAATACAAATGTCTCTTCTCAAAACAGTGGGTCGTTCGGCCTCTCATCAATTTTTGATCAGAATTTAAATTACAAGTGCAATAATTGGAGCAAGGATAATGCAAAATTTTCTACTCCGTCAGGTATTGTCTTTGAAGACCTCGAAGCGTTGGAGAAGTCGATGAAGTTAAAGGTCCAATAACAAACAAAAAATGAAAGCCAAACGCTGTTCGCATTGCACCTAAGTTTTGATACAATAGTAGTATTAAATAATATATGAATACGAAAACAGTTAGATGGTTAGGTAGCGGAATAATTATCTTTGTTTTGTCGTTTCTGATTGTAGGTAATCAATGTAGTAGTGATAGTTTCGGTTTGTGTGCCCCTTTTCTGGGTATGTTTCTTTTTGTTCTTTCAATAGTTTTGTTGTTAGTGATAAATCTTGAAATGGGTGCCCTTTCTAGATTTTCTTTACTTTTCCTATTTATTGCATTTATATTACCCAGAACAAATTATTTTTTTGAAGAAATTAAAATAAATTATTCCATTTCACTAACCTTATTTTTATTACTTACAATAATCTCACTCATATTATCAATATGTTCTTTGATAAAAAAGAAAGATTCCAGAGTTTATTCCTTGATTGCATTAATAATTGCTGGAATATTTATTTCTCAGATAGTTCTAGGTTTGTCTATTTATTCCAACCAACCACTTACATCAAAAAATATAAAACTTATATCTTCAAATTCTAAGGAAATTGTTTTAGAATTATCAACACCAAGTAAATTATTATATCCAAACAAAAAATTATCAGATATTAGGTGTGATGTAGGTGGACCAACAAAAAGTGGCGGTAGATTTAGTGGGGAAGTTTATAATTTGAATCCTGGAATAAATGAGCTATCTGTTCCTCAAGATAATAATACTTATGATAAAATTTGTTGTTGGGGCTATTCGACTTCTATAGGTAATGATAAAATGTGTTATTCCATATCTAAATAAGGTTCTAGTTTGTATACTAAATTTTCTTGACCAAAAAAATCATTCACTATTATTCTATCAAGATATTTTTTCGCTTGACTTCTTTTACTGTTCATATATACTTAAAGTGTCCTTAGAAAAAGTCGCGCTTCGCGGCTTTTTCCTTTTCTAGGCTTCTTTTTTGATCTTAAATTTCAAGTTATCTATCTCTATAAACTTAACTGGTGAACCACTTGCTTGAGTAAGTTTTCTCAATTTTGTAGATAATCTTGAAGTAGAATACCTTGGTCCTTTCGGAACTCTTTTTGCGCTTGAAACAATAGAAACTTTACAACCTTTTGCAATAACTTTCTGAATCAAGAATTCAAAATCGCCATCACCAGAGAATAGAAATATTTCCGTGTTTTTGTCAGCATGATCTAGAACATCGGCAGTAAGTTCTACATCGCAATTACATTTCCAAGAATAACCCATTTCTATTCTCTGCGTAATTTCAGTATTACATTTAGGACAATTTGTAATGGCGATTTTGTCTTCATTTTTGTATGTGAAAAAATATTTTGGTCGCACGATAGCACCAAGCTCTGTTAATTTTGTAAATAATTCTCCACGAATATCATCCCCGTGTTGTATGCCCGGATAGAAAAATATTTTTTCACATTCCCACTTGTCTTTTAAATAGGAAAATAATTTTTCATGATCAAGCGCGAATTTCAACACTTTCAATGTTGTTGTTTCTGTATTCTGTACATCGATAAAAGCATATCGTTTCATAAAAATTATTTTATCATTTTTGATCTTTTTAATCCATCTGCCCGCCCCACCAAAACGAATTCCAAAACCCCCCCGCGGATTCCCTCCCAGACCCTTCCTCCGCGCGGACAGAATTCAAAATCCCGCCGAATTTAAAAAACATTAGTCTCGGTTTTGCGAATCCTTTCCTCATTTCCTGCCATTTGAGCCGTTCGGTGGATTGCGTGCCTCGCTTTCTCCTTTGGAGAAACTGTGTATCACACAGGCGTGCGTAGCACACGCGAGGCACGCTGGAATTCCTTATGAATTTTTGATAAAGTAGGTTCTAGCGGTATCGTAAAGGTACTCCAAAAAAATATTATGGAACAAGATATTAATAAAGTAGAAGAACAAATTAAAAAACTGGAAGAGAAAATGGTCAATCCTGATTTTTGGAATGACAAAAATAAAGCGCAAACTGTTTTAAAAGAATTAACAAAAATAAAGCGCAAACTGTTTTAAAAGAATTAGCAGAACTCAAAGAAAAAAAAGATGGCTTTGGAAAATATGACAAGGGAAATGCAATAATAACTATTATCTCCGGCGCGGGTGGGGATGATGCAGAAGATTTTGCTCGCATGCTTTATGATATGTATGCGAAGTATATCGTAAGTAAGGGGGGGGCATGGCAGATTATCCATCAAAATTGGAATGAGCACAATGGGATAAGAAATATTTCTTTAGAAATAGGTGGCAAGAACATCTACGGAACTCTAAAAAAAGAATCTGGCGTGCATCGACTAGTTCGCATTTCTCCTTTTGATGCAAAAAAGCTTCGACACACTTCTTTTTGTTTAGTGGAAGTTCTGCCAAAATTTTCTAAAATTGAAGAGAAAAATATTACGATTCCAGATGGAGATTTAAAGATAGAATTTGCCCGTTCAGGCGGACCGGGCGGGCAAAATGTGAACAAAAGGGAAACAGCAGTCAGATTAGTGCATATACCAAGTGGCATAGCAGTGCATTCTTCCGAAGAGCGCTCCCAAGAACAAAATCGCGAACGGGCAATGTCTATTTTAAGGGCGAAAATTTTCAAAAGAGCGGAAGAAGAAAAGAAAAGTTTTGAAGAGAGTATGAAACTTAAGAATACGGAAATAGAATGGGGAAATCAAATTCGTTCATATGTGCTTCATCCTTATAAAATGGTCAAAGACCACAGAACGGGAGTGGAAACATCAAATACTGTGGCTGTTTTGAATGGTGAAATAGATATTTTTGTTGAGGCGGAAAGGAGTTTATGGTAAACTGGGAAGGTGATTTATTTTAACAATGTTTCAAAAGCCTATAAGGATGGATTAGCTTTAGACGATATTACTTTAAAAATCGTAGCTGGGGAATTTGTTTCCATTATAGGGCACTCGGGAGCGGGCAAGACAACTCTTACTAGAATGATTGTAGCAGACGAAAATCCTTCTCAAGGCACAGTTTTTTTTGAATCCATTAATGTGCATGAATTAAAGAGCAAAGATTTAACCAAACTTCGCCGGCGCATTGGGGTGGTGTTTCAAGACTTCAAATTATTATCAAATAAAACTGCGTATGAGAACATCGCTTTCGCGATGGAGGCGGTTGGCAAAACTGATGAGGAAATAAAAAGCGATGTTCCGCATGTTTTAGAGCTGGTTGATTTGAGCAGTCGTCTTCACCACTTTCCAAACCAAATGTCCGGGGGCGAGCAGCAAAGGCTCGCGATTGCCCGCGCTATCATTAATCAGCCTGAACTTATTATTGCCGATGAACCGACCGGAAATTTAGATCCGATCAATACGCATGAGATAGTCCAGATTTTAAAGAAAATAAATGACCTCGGTACGACTGTAATTTTAGCCACCCATAATCGCGGAGTCATTGATTCGGTCGGAAAACGGGTGGTTACGATGGAAAAAGGAAAAATTATTCGAGATAGCAAGAATGGCAAGTGATGTGTTATATTTAAAAAAGCTCCGCATTTTATGACAGAATTAAAAAGAATTATCAAAGCAGGATTCATAAACTTTACCCGAGGCGGGCTGGTTTCTTTTGCGGCGGTGCTTGTAGTTACTATTACTCTTTCTGTTATTACCTTTATTATTTTGCTGCAGACAGTGCTGTATTTTTCACTCAACGTGATAAAAGATAAAGTTGATGTGACAATTTATTTTACGGTAGATGCGCCTGAAAGTAAAATTTTGCTTTTTAAAGAGTCTCTTTTAAAACTGCCAGAAGTAAGAGATGTTTCCTATACTAGCGCCACTGAAGCGCTCAGTCTTTTCCGCGCTCGTCACGAAAATGACTATCCCACGATTGCCGCATTGGACGAGATAGGAATTAATCCGCTTGGCGCTTACCTAAATGTCAAAGCTAAAGAAATTTCTCAATATGAGAGTATTGCCAGTTTTATGAAATCAGACAGCGGTCTCGTTTTGGGGACGACTTCCATTATAGATAAAGTGAATTATTACCAGAATAAATTAGTCATAGATCGATTAAATGCCATAATATCCGGCGCGCAAAAACTTGGTTTTTTAATTACTCTGATTTTAATTATTATTACAATTATTATTACTTTTAATACGATTCGGCTGACTATTTTTATTGCTAAAGAAGAAATCGGCGTAATGCGTCTTGTTGGGGCTTCTAAAATGCGCGTTCGGGGTCCTTTTATGGTTGAAGGTGTGATTTATGGAATTATTGCCACCGTTATAACCTTAATTCTTTTTTGGCCGGCTACCGCGTGGCTTGGACGAAATATGACTGATTTTTTAGGGTTGAATGTCTATGATTATTATGTTTCAAATTTCTTCCAAATTTTTGCAATTATTTTATTATCAGGTATACTTTTTGGGGTGATTTCCAGTTTCTTGGCGGTTAGGAAATATTTGAATAAGTAAGAGAAAGGAAAATTTGAAAGATTTTTGAACTTTCGTCCTCGGAGACATCAAGACAGGGAACCCACGACTCTTAAAATCTTTCAAATTTTCCTTTTGTTAAAATATGAAAAAATCAACAAAATATATTTTTGTGGTTGGGGGAGTTATGTCCAGCGTGGGCAAAGGCGTAGCTGCTGCGTCCATCGGCAAGATTCTACAATCCCGTGGCTATGCTGTTGCCAATTTGAAAGCGGATATGTATGTTAACATTGATGCGGGCACAATTCGTCCTGCCGAGCATGGGGAGGTCTTTGTCGGAGAAGATGGTATTGAGGCTGACCAGGATCTTGGCAACTATGAAAGATTTACCAATCAAGTCTGCACAAAAGAGGATTATATTACCACCGGCCAAATTTATGCGGAAGTTATAAGACGTGAACGAAATTTAGAATACGGCGGCGAAGATGTAGAGGTTTATCCGGATATACCGAAAGAAATAATCAGACGCATAGAGGCTTGCCAAAAAAAGAACAAGTCTGAAATAACTATCGTCGAATATGGAGGTACAGTTGGGGAGTATCAATTACTGCCTTTTTTAGAAGCTGCTAGAATGATGAAAGCGAAAAATCCGCTTGACGTTTTTCTGGTTTTAGTGAGCTATTTGCCAACTCCGAAATTGCTCGGAGAACAAAAATCAAAACCGACTCAGCACGCCATTACCGATCTTTATTCGGTCGGCCTTAATCCAGACTTTGTTATTTGCCGGTCGGACCAGCCGGCTACTTTAGATATCAAAAAAACCATCAGCAATGTATGCAGTCTGCCCATAGAAAGGATAATTTCCGCTCCCGATGTTTATTCTATTTATGATGTTCCGGTTAACTTTGAAAAAGACAATCTCGGTTCTACTTTGCTTAAAGTTATAGGTTTACCGCCTCGCAATAGAGACTTAATTGAATGGGTAAATCTGGCAAATAAAATTCCAAAAATCAAAAAAGAAGTCAATATCGGCATTGTCGGAAAATATTTTAATTTTAAATCCGTCAAAGACACTTATATTTCAGTAATTGAATCTATTCATCATTCAGCTTGGGCGCTCAATTTGAAACCCAATATTTTATGGCTTGATTCAGAGAAATATGAAAAGAATAATAAGTTATTGAGCGAACTTGATAAACTAGACGGAATTATTGTTCCGGGAGGATTCGGCAACAGGGGAGTTGAGGGTATAATTTTGGCAGCAAATTATGCCCGCAGAAAAAAAATTCCGTACTTTGGTCTATGCTACGGTATGCAACTTATGGTCATTGAATATGCCAGAAATGTTTTAGGCATTAAGGATGCCAATACGTCGGAAATTAATCCGGTCGCCGGAAATTTGGTTATAGATATTATGCCGGAGCAGAAAAAATTAGTCGCTGAAGGAAAATATGGTGCGACGATGCGTCTCGGCAGTTATCCAGCGCATCTGCGCAAAAATTCAATTGCTCATACGGCTTATGGCGCTCAAGAAATCAAAGAAAGGCATCGCCATCGTTA
>LBSW01000039.1 GCA_000990145.1 Parcubacteria group bacterium GW2011_GWB1_37_13
CGTGTTCCGCTTAAAAATACAGCTTCTGTTTCTATTGAAGATCCAAAGACTTTACGTATCGCGCCTTGGGATAAAAACCAAATCAAAGATATAGAAAAAGCTATAAATAGTGCTAATTTAGGGCTTTCAGTGGCTACCGATGATCTGGGTATTAGAGTTATTTTTCCACAATTAACTACGGAGACGAGACAAAATCTTGTGAAAGTTTTAAAAGAAAAGTTAGAGGAACAAAGAATTATAGTCCGTCGTGAACGTGAACGTATTTGGGATGATATTCAAAAAAAAGAAAAAGAGGGAAAATTGACAGAAGATGAAAAATTCAGAGCCAAGGAAGAATTACAGAAAATTATTGATGAAACAAATAAAAATTTAGAGGCAGTTTTTGAAAAAAAGCAGAAAGAAGTAATGGGGTAGGATTGATATGAGTATTATTATTTTTATTGTGATTCTATTAGTTTTGGTTCTCGTCCACGAATTTGGGCATTTTTTTACTGCAAAGAAATTCGGTATTCGAGTTGATGAATTCGGTTTTGGTTTCCCGCCAAAATTATTTGGTTTTAAAAAAGGGGAGACAGTATATAGTTTTAATGCCATACCATTTGGAGGATTTGTAAAAATTTTTGGCGAAAATCCAGATGAAGAAAATACAAATGGACCTGATGCAAACAGAAGCTTCGTTAATAAAGCAAAATGGAAGCAGGCGATAGTTTTGTTTGCCGGAGTATTTGCCAACTTTCTATTGGCGTGGATTTTATTTTCTGTCGGTTTTATGTCTGGACTTCCAACATCTGTCGGAAATGAAGTGAAGGGACATGCGCTTGAAGATGTAAATTTAGTAATTGTTTCTGTTGCGCCAGATTCTCCAGCAGAAAAAGCCTTTCTTAAGTCCGGAGATAAAATAACTTTAATAAAAGGGCAAGCAGGTTTATCTGATGCTATTAATCAAATTAATCCTAACACTTTTAAATCTTTCATAGTTTCTCATCCTAAAGAAGAAATTGAAATAGGGTATTTGCGTGGTAAAGATAAAAATATTCAAATCACAAAAGTTACACCAATTCTGAATCCTAACAATGGGGAACCTATGATAGGCATAGCTATGGATCAAATTGGCATATCTAAATTGCCCCTTTTGTCGGCTTTAAAAGAGGGAATGAGTCTGACTTGGTTTGTTGTTAAAGGTACAGTTGTGGGGCTTTATACGCTTATAGTTGACAGCATAAAAGGTCAGGGCAGTTTTGCGTCAATTACGGGTCCTGTGGGTATCATAGGCATTGTGGGTGATGCCTATGAATTTGGTTTTATTTATCTTCTTTCTTTTGCCGCGCTTATTTCTATCAATCTTGCAATTATAAACTTGCTTCCGTTTCCGGCTCTTGATGGAGGACGCCTTTTCTTTTTATTAATTGAAAAAATAAAAGGTTCGCGTATTAATCCAAAAGTGGCAAATACCGCGAATATGATTGGTTTTTTTATTTTAATACTCCTTATGCTTGTTGTTACTTATAATGATATAGCGAAATTGTTTTAAAGTTTATGGAAAATCGAGTATGTCAAATTTTGAAATATGAAAACAAAACTAATTCACGAAGTTCGAGCGGTAAAGAGTAAAAAAGAACTCGCAAATATAATTAAAGCGCAAAGAATCAGCGAGAAAGTGCTACGATATATCGTAGCAAAATTAAGAACAGGTGTAAGTGAGATTGAAATTGCGAATTTAATTAAAAAATCTTTTGTAAAATACGGCGCGCCTATTTTATCATTTCTGCCGATAGTCGCTTTTGGCAAAAATACAGCTAACATTCATCACAAACCGGGTTCGGCAAAGCTAAAAAAAGACGACATAATAATGCTTGATTTCGGATGCACCGTAAATCATTATTGTTCGGATATGACAAGAACTTATTTTTTGGGCAAACCCAGCAAAAAGCAAAAGAAAATTTACGAAAATGTTTTGCGAGCAATGGATTTGGCGATGAATAAAATTAAAAGAGGGGAAAGAAGGGCAAAAATGATAGACAAAACCGCGCGAAATTTTTTGAATAAAAAATTCAACGCAAAAAAATTTCCTCATGGACTTGGACACGGAATCGGTACCGTCATTCACGAATGGCCGAATTTCAAACCTAAAAGCGAAGACGTTCTTCCGATAGGATGTGTGATGACAATAGAACCCGGATTATATTTCAAAGGATTTGGGGGTGTGCGAATAGAGGATATGATCTTAATTACAAAAAAGGGATATAAAAATTTAACTAACTTTCCAAAAGATTTAAATAGTGCTATACTATAAAGGCAGATTAAAAATGATTTTCTGCAAAAATTTTATGAAAATAGCGCTACTTACGGGTGGACCTTCGCTTGAACGCGGAATATCTTTGAATTCTGCGAGATCTGTGATGGATCATTTGGGAAATAAAAATATTGAAATTGTTCCAATTTATTTTAATCAAAAGAAAAAGGCTTTTAAGATTTCTTGCGCGGAACTTTATTCAAACAATCCGTCAGATTTTGATTTTAAATTAACTCAAAATTCTTTATCTTTAAGCCAAAAATCCTTAATAAAACTTCTAAAATCTGTTGATATAGTTTTTCCCGCAATACATGGATCTTTTGGTGAAGATGGGCAAATTCAAACATTTTTAGAAAAAAATGAAATTCCTTTTGTTGGTTCAGGAAGTAATGCTTGTAAAATGGCTTTTGATAAACACAAAGCCAATGAAATCCTGCAAGAAAAAGGTTTTTTTGTTTTACCATCCGCACTATTAAAAATATATTCTAAAGATAATGTAAAAATAGTAAAAGAATTTTTCAAAAATCATCAGATAAATCGCGCAATAGTGAAACCCGCCACTGGTGGATCAAGTATCGGGGTTTTTTCTGTAAATATTCCCGAAAAAGCATTAGAAAAAGCGGAGCTTATTTTTTCCAAAAGAATGGATACTCGAGTGGTATTGGAGCCATTTGCGGAAGGTAAGGAGTTTACAATTATAATTTTACAGAATAAATTTGGTATGCCAGTAGCGCTAATGCCCTCCGAGATTGAAATGACTTATCACGAAGGTAGGATTTTTGATTTTCGTAAAAAATATTTACCCACAAATCAAGTGAAATATCACTGTCCGGCGAGATTCCTGAATGAAACAATAGAAAAAATACAAACTAGAGCCAAACAGCTGTTTTCCCTTTTTGGAATGAATGATTTTGCCCGTTTTGACGGATGGCTTCTTTCGAATGGCAAAATATGGTTTTCTGATTTTAATCCTGTGTCAGGAATGGAACAAAATAGTTTTCTTTTTCAACAATCTTCAAGACTGGGCATGAACCACAGTGATTTTTTACATTACGTTGTTAAAAACTCGTGCGAGAGGCAAAAGATTAATTTTGCAGATATTAAAAAACAGAATATAAAAAACAAAAAACCAGTATCTGTTATTTTTGGAGGCAATACATCTGAAAGGCAGGTTTCTCTTATGAGTGGAACAAATGTTTGGTTGAAATTACGCAAGTCAGAAATCTACAATCCCAAACCGTACTTGTTGGATTTTGAAAATAATGTCTGGGAACTGCCATATGCTCTCATATTGAATCATACTGTAGAAGAAATAATTTATAATGCTCAAAACGCTAAGGTTGGTCAAAAAAGCACTGAAAACATGGTGAAAAAGATAAAAGCAGAACTAATGCTCGAAGATGATGAAGCAACAGAGCTTTTTTTTATGCCTAACAAAATACCTCTAAAAGATTTTATTAAAAAATCAAAATTTGTGTTCCTCGGGCTCCATGGGGGAGATGGCGAAAACGGTAATTTTCAAAAAATTCTCACAAAAAATAGGATGAAATTTAACGGATCGGATGAAAAAATTTCTCGCATTTGCATGGATAAATTTACTACCGGAGAACTTATCAGGGGTAGCGGTATAAAGAGAGTAAATAAACCCAAAGATGACGGATGCTCTACTGGTGTCGTGCATTTATACAGAGAAACCGATTTAAAGAATTATCTTAAATATTTAATAAATAAAAAGAGTTTTATTCCAGCAGGAATTTTATTTAATCAAGAAAGTATCGTTGAAATGCCAAATCATGCGGTTAAAGATATTCTTTTTGAAAAATTTATTCAAACGGATATTATCCGTTCAAAAGGAAATAAATTGAAATATGTTCGAAAAAGCGGATGGGTAGAAATTACTATTGGAATCTTGGAAATAAATAAAAAATTACATGCTTTTAATCCCAGCCTGACCATAGCCGAGGATGAAGTTCTATCAGTTGAAGAAAAGTTCCAGGGTGGCACAGGCATAAACATCACACCTCCGCCGACAAACATAATCAAACCGAAAACAATTCTAAAAACTCGAAAATTTGCTGAACAATTGGCTACAAAAGTTGGAATAAGGGGATATGCTCGCATAGATGCCTTTATGAATGTAACTACTGGCGCATTGATAGTGATCGAAGTAAATACTTTACCGGCGCTTACTCCTTCAACAGTGCTTTATCATCAAGCATTAGCTGAAAATCCACAAATTTTTCCGTTAGAACTTTTGGAAAGAATTATCAAAAATGCCGGATATTAAAATATGCTAAAAAAGAATTTGTTTCTGTCTCATATCGAAATTTCTAAGAAGAATTTGATTCATAATATCAAGCAGTTTAGGAATTTAGCAAAAAAAGGAACAAAAATTTCAATAGCCATAAAAGGCAACGCTTATGGCCACGGACAAAATGAAATAGCAAAAATTCTTGAACCATATGCAGATTATTTTCAGGTCAATAGCGTTGGAGAGCTTGAATTATTGCGTAAAATAAGCAAGAAAAAAACTCTTATTTTAGGATATATCAAAAGTTCAGATCTGCTGAGCGCAATCAAGCTTGGTTCCATCATAGCTGTGTTTTCAGTTGAACAATTAGATGAAATAAATAAAATTTCAAAAAAAATTAAAAA
This sequence comes from Parcubacteria group bacterium GW2011_GWB1_37_13, assembly GCA_000990145.1. Classification (GTDB taxonomy): domain Bacteria; phylum Patescibacteriota; class Minisyncoccia; order Phycocordibacterales; family UBA9973; genus UBA9973. The sequence continues at coordinate 4,949 of LBSW01000039.1, forward strand.
AATGCAGGAAATTTACGTTCCAATAGACGCATATTTGGGACGCGAAGGATTTTTAACAAGCGAATTGCCTAAATTTTTAAAAAAAATAAAGAAATATGAATATGTAAAACTTTCTGGAATTTATGCTCATTTTGCAAATATTGAAGACACTCGTGACTTTTCTCATGCCCAAAAACAGATAAAGGAGTATGTCAAAGCTCTAGAACTAGCTCACAAATTTGGTTTTAAAAATCTAGATACTCATATTTCTGCCACCTCTGGTTTGTTAGTCTATGAAAAAAATCTCGGTATCTATTCTATAATACGTTTAGGTATTGGTGTTTACGGTATGTGGCCTTCGGAAGATATTAAGAAAATGTATAAAAATAAGATTGAACTTAGGTCTGTATTATCTTGGAAAACCAAAGTTGCGCAAGTGAAAGTTTTGTCAAAAGGAAGCACCGTTGGTTATGGATTGACCTATGTTACAAAAAAGAAAACAAAAATCGCCGTTATTCCGCAAGGATATGCGGATGGATTAGATCGCGGGCTTTCAAATAACGGGGAAATTTTAATTGGAGGCACTCGATGTAAAATCATCGGAAGAGTGTCAATGAATATGTTTGTGGCTGATGTAGATCATTTGTCAAATGTCAAAGCTGAAGATGAAGTTGTAATCATTGGGGCCCAAAATGGGGAACAAATTACTGTAGAAGAAATAGCAAAAAAACTTAATACCATAAATTATGAGATAACTACACGCATAAGTTCATTATTGCCGAGAATTATTATTTAAAAGAGTTTTATTCTACAATTTCTACTATCTTTTACATATGTTCAACATAGTAGATTAAAGTTGCTTTTAAAAAGATTTTATACT
>LBSW01000040.1 GCA_000990145.1 Parcubacteria group bacterium GW2011_GWB1_37_13
TTAGATCTTCTTCAGTAGGAGGCGCGCTTTTTTTAATGCAGAAGTCTGGAATTCCCAAGATAATTTTTTCCGCGCGCGAGCCGATAATTTTACGGGAAACTCTCGATATTAATAAGTTTTTGTTTTCGACCATAAAATCTCTGGAAATTGTTGCTGATAAAATTTATAAAGCGGGAATGGGAAAACCCGAGGCCGCTTTTTGTGTTCTTTCATCGCCTTGGCATATTTCTCAAACTAGAGTTGTAAGGCTCGAAAAAAATACGCCCTTTTTGTTTACCCCGAAGCTTGCTCTTGATTTAATCAAAAAAGAAATATCCCTTTTTGAAGAAGAATATTTGATAAAATATGAAAATGCTAAAAGTCCGGTCCGATCAATTGAATTTAAAAATATTAAAATAATGCTAAATGGCTATGAGACGCCAAATCCTTTAGATCAAAAAGCTAAAGAACTTGAGATGGCCGTTTTTATTTCAATCAGTCCGGAACAGGTTTTAAAGAAAATAGAAAAAACAATAAAAAAATTCTTCCATTTTGAAAATATAAAATTTTCTTCTTTTTCTTTGGCTTCTTTCACCATAGTGCGCGATATTTATGCGCACAACGAAGATTTTCTTTTGGTTGATATTAGCGGGGAAGTGACAGATATTTCTATGGTAAAGAAAAATACGTTGCGCGAATCAATTTCTTTTCCATTAGGTTATAATTTTATTACGCGCAAAATTGCGTCTCTCCTTCATTTTTCGCTTGATGAAGCTAAATCGTTTTTTTCTCTTTTTAAGGACGGACACGCTTCGGAATCCGCGGTAAAAAAAATCAGCCCTGTTATGGATAAATTAAAAATGGAATGGTTGGGCAAATTCCAGGAGTCTTTGGCCAATCTTTCCAATGATATTTCCATTCCCTCAACTATTTACATAGCGGTAGATAAAGATGTGGCGGATTTTTTCTGCCGAATAATTGAAACTGAACAATTTAACCAATATTCCCTGACCGAATCAAAATTTAAAGTTATTTTTTTAAGCGCGGAAATTTTCCACAATATGGCGACATTCGACGGCAATGTAATTCGCGACACTTTTCTTATCATTGATTCTATTTATATTTGTCGTTTTTTAACTAAAACCCCATAGCAGAATTTTGAAAAAAATTCGCCGCAAGGTAAAATATAGTTATGCCAAAAAATTTACTGCAAGATATTGTAAAAGTAAAACATTCGCTGAACGGTGGAATGCGCGAGACGCAAATGTCTCAAAAAGAGAATCGTCCTGATTCGGCAGAGCAGGACAGAGACAGATTTGTTCGTTCATCGGGCAGACCTCGATATATGCTTTGGTTTGTGGCAGTTATATCCGTTGTGTTTCTTTTTTTTGCGCTTTCACATCTGTTTTTAAATGTAGTGGTCACAATAAATCCGAAGGTAGAAAATGTAGTTTTAGATGAAAATTTATCCGCCAGTAAAAACGGAGACATAAATGCGCTGTCTTTTGATTTAATAATTATTTCTGGAGAAGAAAGTGAAATAGTGCAAACTACCGAGACAAAAAATGTTTCAGAAAGAGCCAGGGGCGTTGTTTCGATTTATAATGCTTTTAGCTCCGCGCCCCAGAGACTTGATATAGATACTCGATTGGAGGGTTCAAATGGTAAAATTTATAAAACGCAAAAACAAGTGATTGTGCCAGGAATGAAAGGCAATATCCCTGGATCTGTAGAGGTAGGAATTTATGGAAAAGAAGCGGGAGAGGAATATAATAGCGGTCCGCTTGATTTTACGATTTTTGGTTTCAAAGGAACACCTAAATATTCTAAATTTTATGCCAGATCTAAAGGCGAAATTACTGGCGGGTCTAATGGCAAGACGCCCGTTGTTTCCGATGCGCAGAAATTGGTCGCCACCAATGATCTGAAAAAGATTCTTCAAACAGAACTCTTTAAAAAAGCAATGGATCAGATTCCAAAAGGATTTATTTTATTTAAGGATGCAGCTTTGCTTAAAGTGGATGACAGTAATATTAATATTGTTTCTTCCAATGACAATACTTTTTCTATGAAGCTTAAAGGCACACTCTATGGTTTTCTGTTCAATATAGACAAGCTGACAAAAAAAATTGCGGAAAATAATATCAGCGAATATGACGACAGCGATGTTTATTTGGCAAATATCCAAGACTTGGTTTTTTCCCTGCCTTCCGAGCAGGCGAGTCTTTCCAATAAAGACGGTGTTTCACTTGAAGATATAAAAAATATAAATTTTAATTTAAAAGGAACAACTAAAATTATTTGGAAATTGGATGAGACTCAACTCAAAACTGACTTTTTAGGGAAATCAAAGAAAGATTTTTATCAAATATTATTACAATATCCAAATATCGATTCTGCTGATTTAGTAATTAGTCCTTTTTGGAAAACATCCCTACCGGATAAGACAAAAAATATAAAAGTAATTGTGAATTATCCAAAGTAATTAATGATTTTTTACTTTAAGTAAATTTGACATAAGTCTTTAATTTTACTATAGTTATATTATATAAATGAGCGACCTAAAAAATGAAAAATTGTTGACTGTAAGAGGGGTTATCACTGAAGCGTTGCCCTCTACCTTGTTTAGAGTAGAAATAGAAGACAAAAATGGAGATGCAGCAGGAGATAAAAAAGAAATTTTGGCGTATCTTTCAGGAAAAATGCGTATGCATAGAATTAAGGTTTTAATTGGAGATTCAGTCGAAATCGTGCTTGACTCTTATGGGGGAAAGGGAAGAATAGTCAAGAGGTTGTAATTTTTTTTAAAATAGTGTATGATGGCAGTCAGGGTTTTTAAAAGAGAAATATATTAAAAAATAAGGGTTTTTTCCTTGTTTTGTTTTCTTTGTCATTTTATGAAAATTAAGTCAGCAGTAAGAAAAATTTGCGATAATTGTAAAATGGTTAAACGCCAAAGGCATTTGCGAATAACTTGCTCTAATCCTAAGCATAAACAAAAACAATAATTTTATGAGAATCCTTGGAATCACAGTGCCAAATGAAAAGAGGCTTGAAATTGGTTTGACTTGTTTCTTTGGTATTGGTATTTCAAAAGCTCGTAAAATTTTAGATCAAGTGAGTATTGATCGCGGAAAACGGGCCAAAGATTTAACTTTAGATGAAGAAAATAAAATTCGTGTTGTAATTGAGAAAATTTTAATCGAAGGAAATTTAAAAAGAGAAATATCAGCCAATATTAAAAGATTGAAAGATATTAAATGTTATCGAGGCATTCGTCATACAAAAAGATTGCCGGTTCGAGGCCAAAGAACGAAAACAAATTCCAGAACCATCAGAGGTAATGTCAGAAAGACAATGGCATCGGGCAAGAGAAAAGAAAGCAAGACTTAAAAATGACAAAAACCAAAATTACAACTGAAAAAGATTCAGAAAAAGAGAAGAAGATTAAATCTGGCAAAGATGAATCGCCTAAAACTGAATTCTCTGAGGCCTCTTCTGAGGAAACGCCTAAGGAGATAAAAAAAGCTCCGCCAAAAACACCTAAGAAAAAAATTGTTTCCGGCACTCTTTACATTGATGCCACTTTCAATAATACTAAAGTACTTTTTGGAGATAAATTGGGTAATACGTTATTTTGGTCCAGCGCGGGAAGTTTGGGTTTTAAGGGAGCGAAAAAAGGAACTCCGTTTGCGGCTTCAAAAGTGGGTGATATCATTGGAAGCAAAGCTACGACGCTTGGAGTCAAGGATGCGGATGTCGTGGTTCTGGGGGTCGGGTCCGGTCGTGAACCCGCAATCAGAGCTTTTATGGCTCACGGAATTGAAATTACTTCCATTAAAGATGCTACACCAGTGCCCCATAATGGGCCGAAGGCTAAAAAACCTAGAAGGGTGTAATTATAGAATTTAATAATATAACCGAACACAGTTGCAGTCCAATGACCGCGACTTGCTTCTAACGGGATGATAAGTAAACCAAAATTCAAAATTTGCAGAAGACTAGGACCCGGAGTGTATGATAAATGTCAGACTTCCAAGTTTAAAGTTGCGTCTTCTAAGGGTGGTTTGCTTGGCGCGCGTCATCCAAAAGCTCTTTCTGAATATGGAACTCAACTTATTGAAAAACAAAAGATACGCTTTTCATATGGTATAACTGAACGCCAACTTTCAAATTATGTTAAAAAAGCTTTTCTAGTTAAAGGCGTTGGAACGACGGAGAAACTTTTTGAAGAACTTGAATTTCGTCTCGATAATGCAGTTTATAGAATGGGACTTAGTAATAGCAGGCGCGCCGCCAGACAAATGGTTTCTCATGGACATTTTATTGTTAATGACAAAAAAGTTACCATTCCATCATACGAATTGAGATCCGGAGACATTGTAAAAATCCGCCAAGAATCCAAAGGTAAAAAAATTTTTAGCAATATAACCGAAAAAATGAAAGATTACAATCCTCCGGTATGGATAAATTTTGACGTAAATAATATGGAGGGAAAAATTTTAGATAAACCAAAAAACATAGAAAGTTTTTTTGATTTAAATGCTGTGCTTGAGTTTTATAGTCGTTAAATTATTATTAATTTTTAAAATTATGTCTGAATATAAAATAGTTATGCCTTCCAAGCCTCGTGTTGTTTTAGAGGAGGGGAACAAAGGAGTATTTGAAATAGATGGTTTATATCCGGGATACGGCCATACGTTAGGAAATAGTTTAAGAAGAATTATTCTTTCATCGCTCCCGGGCGCCTCTGTTACATCTATCAAAATTGACGGCGTGAATCATGAATTTCAAACACTCGACGGAATCAAAGAAGATGTAATTGTAATGATTTTAAATTTTAAAAAGACCCGTTTTAAAATGATATCCGATGAACCTCAAATAGTAACGCTTTCTGTCAAAGGTCCGAAGGATATCACAGCGGGTGACATAAAAACCGGCGGGCAAGTGGAAGTTTTAAATCCAGAACTTCATATCGTGGAAGTTACAGGTAAAATTAATTTAAATGTTGAAATGAGAATTGAAAAAGGGCTTGGATTTATTCCCAAGGAAATTTTTCAGAAAGAAAAAGTTGACGTTGGCACAATTGCTGTTGACGCTATTTTTACTCCAGTTCGCCGCGTTTCTTATGAAGTTGAAAATATGCGTGTTGGAGATAAAACTAACCACAATCGTTTAAGAATTTCAATTGAAACAGATGGCACGTTAACGCCTCGTGAAGCGCTTTCGCGTTCTATCGAAATTATGATCAACCAACTCAAAGCTATTATTGATTTTAAAGAGATAGAAGTTCCGAAATCCGAAAAAGCCGAAATTTTAGCTTCCGATGATTCTCCTCAGAATGTCGAGAAAGATGGCGCAGAAGAGAAAAAAGAATCAGATTTTACTGACATTTTAAAGACTAGAACTGACAGCTTAGATCTTTCCACTAGAACGCTAAATGCGCTTACTTCCGCAAACATTCGAACTCTTGGCGGTCTTGCCAGAAAGAAAAGGGAAGATTTGCTTGAGATTGAAGGTATCGGCGAGAAAGGAATTTCTGAAATTAAAAAAGTGCTTAGCAAGTTCGGATTTAATCTGAAAGAATAATTTTAAATATATGCGGCACGGCAATAATAAAAGAAAATTTGGCAGAGTTAGAAAAGTTAGAAAAGCCTTGATTAATTCTTTGGCTCTTAATTTAATTGTGCGCGGAAAAATAAAGACAACAGAACCAAAAGCGAAAGAATTGAGGCCTTTTGTTGAAAAACTTGTAACTGGCGCAAAAAAGGGCAATATGGCCGCTCGCCGATTGATAATTTCTGAACTCTCCAATAGACGCTCTGAAGTAAAAAAACTTTTTGAAGTCATTGCGTTAAAGTATGCGGATAGAAAAGGAGGATATACGAGAATCTTAAAATTGGGCGCCAGAAAATCGGACGGAGCCAAGATGGCTATTATAGAATTTGTATAAATTAAAATAGATTAAAATAATAATTATAAATAAAATTTTAGTACTGGAATGAAAAATATCGAAAAAAAAATAATAGATGCGCAAGATAGAACTTTGGGAAGAGTTGCCAGCGAGACGGCGATGTCTTTAATGGGCAAGACTAAAGCTTCTTTTGAGCGCAATAAATATTGTGGTATGCCTGTAAAAGTTATCAATGCTTCCAAACTTCGTATTACCCCAAAAAAGTTGGCAGGAATTTATCATACTAGGTATTCGGGTATTCCGGGCGGGCTTCGTATTTTAAAGGGCACAGAAACAATGCAAAAAAAAGGACTGAAAGAATTAATCAAACTTGCAACATACCAAATGTTGCCTTCAAATAAATTACGAAGGACAATGATGAAAAATTTAAAAATTGAAGATTAACTAATACTTGTCCCGTTATAAATTCAGCAAACGGGAAATGATAAATAAAAATTATTAATTAAAATTTATAATAGGATGGACAAAGAAACGGCAATAAAAAAATATTTCGAAGCAGTAGGAAGACGCAAAACTTCGACTGCTCGGGTGCGTATTTTGGAGTCGTCCAAAGCAAGCTTCATAGTAAATGGTGTTGATAGCAAAGAATATTTTAAAACAGAAGGGGAACGCCGTTTGATTTTAGACCCGATGATAAAAGGACAAAAAACCGGAGAAGGGAAAGCGGGTTTGAAATGGAATGTGGAAGCGCATGTGTCTGGCGGTGGAGTTCACAGCCAAGCAGAAGCGATAAGACATGGATTGGCCCGCGCGTTAGCAACATTTAATCCGGAGAATCGTGGAGGTTTGAAAAGCCTAGGATATTTAAAGCGTGACCCAAGAGCTAAATTCGGGCTCAAAAAAGCCCGCAAAGCTCCGCAGTGGAGTAAACGATAGTTTTTTATGCTAAAATGCTGGTATGAGTGATGAAAAGGAAGTAAAAAAGGAAGAAAATACTCCAGTAGAAGATGAAATTCTTGAATTTGAATTCAATGAGGACGGAGAGGAAGATTTAAAGAAAACTCTAAAAAAATTAAGAGAGGATTTAAAAGTTTGTAAAAAAGAAAAAGAGGAATATTTGATTGGCTGGCAGAAAGAACGGGCGGATTTTGCCAATTATCGAAAGCGAGAAGATGATAGAAAAGCTATGTTTTCAGAAGCAATACGTGAGCGTATTTTAACCCGATTTTTAACTGTTTTAGATAATTTTAATATGGCTTTTGCCAATAAAGAAGCTTGGGAAAAGGTAGACGAAAATTGGAGAAAGGGCGTAGAATACATATATGGGCAGATGAACACTGTGTTTGAAGAATATGGAGTGAAGGAAATAGGCGCGATAGGAGAAAATTTTGATACTAATATTCATCAGTCTATGGAATTGGTACCGACAGAAAAAAAAGAGCTTGACCATACTGTCTCAAATGTAATTCAAAAAGGATATAAGCTCGGCGAACGTGTAATTAGAGCGGCTCGAGTAAATGTTTATGAGTATAAAGAATCAGGAAAATAGAATTTGCGAACACTGTGGACAAAACTTCAAAATAACAGAAGAAGAATTTTCTTTATATAAAAAAGTTGGCACTGAACTGCCAACTTTGTGTTTTTTCTGCCGAATTAAGTTGCATTTATCTTTTTGGATGTTTGGAAAATTCCGTAAAGGTAAATCAGATCTTTCAGGAGTAAATTTGATTACAGTTCTTCCAGAGAAAAATAGATATCCGATTTATACTCTCACTGAATGGCATAGTGATAAATGGAATGCTATGAAATACGGGGTAGATTATGATACTAATGTGTCATTTCTTAAACAACTGCAAGACCTTCAAGAAAAAATTGGTGCGATGATGTTTGGAATTCTAAAAATTGCTATCTGTCTCGTTCGATGGAAGAATGCGAGGATTTATTTTATTCATATCGCAACATCAGAGTCAAAAATTCTATTGATATGACAGTTTGTTTTGATTCGGAGAAATGTTACAACTGCGGAGACTGTCATCATTCCTATAAGCTCTTTTATTCCAGACATTCCCGCGATTGCATAGATTCCTATTTTTTATATGATTGCCGCAATTGCGTTAATTGTTTTATGTGCTGGAATCTTCGGAATAAGTCTCACTGCATAGAAAATGTCCAATATACTAAAGAAGAATATGAAGAAAAAATAAAATCATACAATCTCGGATCATATGAATCTATTCAAGTATTCAAAATGCGTTTTGAGAAAATAGCTCAAAATGAGGCGGTTCACAGAGAAAATTTTAATCTCAAGGCATATAATTCTAGCGGTAATTATTTAATAGATGTGAAAAATTGCCATAATTGTAATACAATTAGCGATTCTGAAGATTGTTATAACTGCATTCGTGGCTTGCAACAAAAGTCTGACATTGATGCCGATGGTTGTTGGTATTCTGAATTAATAGGTAATTGTCAAGGTTGTGTAAATGCATATGCTCTAAAATACTCGACTTGGTCTTCTTCGCGATATTCTGAATATTTAGATTTATGTATTGAATGCGAATATTGTTTTGGCTGTGTCGGTCTGAAGAAAAAGAAATATTGTATTTTGAACAAACAATATACAAAAGAAGAATATGAAACTTTACGCGATAAGATTATCGCTGATATGAGAAGAAGAGGAGAATATGGCAAATTCTTGCCTTATTCTATGAGCGCTGGACCTTTTAATTTTTCCACCAGCTTTTTTTATTTTCCGGAAACTAAAAAAGAAGATATCTTAAAACTCGGCGGTTATTGGGAAGACATAAGCAAGGGTCATATTGAAGGAATGCAAACAAATAAGCTACCTGATTCCATAAAAGATGTTTCAAACGCCGTTACAACTCAAGCGCTTATTTGTCCGGAAACTGGCTGGCGTTTTAATATTGCTCAAAATGAACTTACTTTTTACAGAGAAAACAATATTCCGCTTCCGCGTTATCACTTTGATGCGCGAATAAAAAAAAGCCTGAAATATTTGACTGTTCTTCGATCATATCCATACAAATGCGTTTTTTGTGGCGGTAGTATAATGGCTTATTATCCGCCAGAATGGGGATATAAAAAAATATCCTGTGAAGAATGTTATAAAAAGAACATAGCTTAACCCTGTCAAAGCCCGTCTTTGACAGGGTTGACAGTAAATTAAATGGATCAAGAAATAAAAAACTGCAAGAACTGCAAAAAAGATTTCGTCATAGAACCGGATGATTTTAATTTTTATGAAAAAATAAAAGTTCCGCCGCCGACTTGGTGTTCAAAATGCAGACAGCAGAGGCGTTATGCTTGGAGAAACGAGCGAACTTTATATAGACGCAATTGCAATTTTTGCGGAAAGAGCACGGTAACAATTTATTCTCCCAACAAACCATATAAAGTATATTGTAATCTTTGTTGGTGGGGGGATGATTGGGATTTTGCTTCTTATGGGCGTGATTTTGATTTTACACGGCCGTTTTTTGAGCAGTTTTCTGAATTGCAACACGAAGTGCCTCGTATGGCGCTCTTAAATAAAAATAGTATCAATTCGGATTACACCAATCATTCGAGTGATAATAAAAATGTTTATCTTACTTTTTCTTGTTTTGACGGTGAAAATGTAATGTATAGCACTTGGATTATGAAATCACGCGACTGTATGGATTGCGGTTATATTTACGAAAAAGGAGAACGTTTATATGAATGTATTGATTCGCGCAAATCTTATCAATGTCAATATGGTATTTTCTTGAAGGATTGCTCGTCTTGTTATTACTGCTACGATTGCCACGGATGCAACGAATGTTTTATGTCGACAAATTTGCGCAATAAAAGTTACATTTTTAAAAATAAACAATACACAAGAGAGGAATATTTTAATAAATTGAAAGAATATGAAATAACTTCTTTTATAACAAGAGAGGGATTGAATAAAGAATTTCAGGACTTGGTGGAAAAAGATGCGATTCATCGTTATGTTGTCAGTGAAAGGAATGTAAACTCTGTGGGCAGTTTAATTTTTAATTGCAAGAATGCTATGAACGTTTTTGATCTGGAAAGTGGAGAAGATTGCAAATATATTTATAGCAGTCTCGAGTTAAAAGACTGTATGGATATGTACCATACCGGTTATAGCACTTCATTGTGTTATGAACTTCAAGGTTGTACTCGAACTTATAACTGCCTTTCTTGTCATCTTTGTTATGACAATGCGCACATATCATATTCCGACACCTGTCAAAATAGTCAAAATTTATTCGGTTGTGTGAGCGTAAAAAAAGGCGAGTATATGATTTTGAATAAAAAGTATAGCAAAGCGGATTACGAAACACTGAAAGAAAAAATTATTGAACATATGAAAAAGACGGGGGAATACGGAGAATTTTTTCCACCGGGGATAGCGCCGGTTTATTATAATGAAACGCAGGGTAATCTTTATATGCCAATGAAAAAGGAAGAAGTTTTAGCTAAAGGATGGCATTGGGAAGAAAATATCCCAGGAACTTTTGGCAAAGAAACAATATCCAGCGTTTCTATTCCTGATAAAATAGAAGATGTATCGGATTCATATTTGAGTGAAATTTTTGCTTGCGTGGATTGCTCTAAAAATTACAATATTACCAGAAACGAACTTCTTTTTTACCGAAAAGAGCATATTCCATTTCCGCGAAAATGTCCTAATTGCCGTTACAAGCGCCGGTTTGATCTGCGTCCCAAAAGGGAATTATGGCATCGCAAATGTATGTGCACTCAAGAAAATTACACCAATCACAATGGGCCCTGTCCAGTTGAATTTGAAACGTGTTATTCACCTGACGGGAAAGAATTAGTTTACTGCGAGAGCTGCTACAATAAAGAAGTATATTAAAGTGTGACGCATTATTATGTACTAGTACATAATAATAAAAAATAGAATGGAATATAAATCACAAAATATAGTGTGTCAGAATTGTGTGTCAGAATTGTGAAGGTAACTTCATAATAGAACCAGAAGATTTTAATTTTTATGAAAAAATAAAAGTTCCGCCGCCGACTTTTTGTCCAGAGTGTCGAAGGATGCGACGTTTTGCGCATACAAATGAAACTGTTTTTTATAAGCGCAAGTGTGACTTAAGTGACAAAGATATTTTTAGCATGTATCCTGTTTCAGCACCTTTTCCAGTGTATGAGACGGACATATGGTATTCAGACCAGTGGGATCCATATCAGTATGGAATGAATTATGATTTCTCAAAGCCCTTCTTACAGCAATTTTTAGAATTGAGAAATAGAGTGCCCAAAATGGCTCTCGTCAAGCAAGGATTTTCCATAAACAGCGAATATACTCATAGGGTTACTGACATGAAAAATTCCTATCTAGTTTTTCGTATGAGTGGAAGCGAGGACTCTTTGTATTGTTATGTCGGAAGAAACATCACAGATTGTGTGGATTGTCTTAGTATCTGGGATTCTGAATCATGCTATGAATGTATAGATTGCAATAATTGTTATAAGATTAAATTTTCTCAAGAAAGTCATGATTGTCGAGATTCATATTTTTTATATGCATGTCGAAATTGTTCAGACTGTATTGGTTGTGTAAATTTAATAAATCAATCGAACTGTATTTTAAATCAGAAATACGGAAAGGAAGAATATCGGAAAAAATTGCAAGAACTTAAGTTAAATACTGTTTCTGGCTTGGCCGAATTCTCTGAGAAATTTAAAGAATTTAGAAAAAAATTTCCTTATCGTTCAATTCACTCCTTGAAATCCAACAATGTTTCTGGAAATTGGTTTGTTAATTGTCAAAATGTAAAAAACTCCTTTGGGTGTTTAAACGTAAAAGATGGAAAATATCTTTTCTGGATTTTTAATGCGGAAGATTGCATGGACTACTTTCAATGGGGAAATAATTCTGAGCTTATCTATGAATCAGAAAACTGTGGCTTAGATTCCTCTAGACTTTCTTTCTGTACTCAATGTTGGACTGGTGCTCACGATCTATTTTACTGCGATTCTTGCCCGAGTTCCGGTAACTGTTTTGGATGTATCGGCCTAAAAAAGGGCCAGTATTCTATTCTAAATAAGAAATACACCAAAGAAGAATATGAAAACTTTTTACCAAAAGTTATTAAACATATGAAGGAAGTGCCGTATATAAGTGATAAAGGAATTGAATATAAATTTGGGGAACATTTTCCAAGTGAAATTTCAGCTTTTACTTACAATGAAACTGCTGCGATAGATTTCTATCCCATATCTGAAGCAGAAGCTCTTAAAAAGGGATACAGATGGAAAAATAGAGAAAAAAAAGATTATAAAATAACCATAAAAGGTTCAGATTTACCAGAAACGATATCAGAGGTTGACGATTCTATTTTAAATGAAGTGAAGAAAAAGATAGTCCGGATTCTGTAGGAGCTTTTCGAATTACGCAGAATGAATTGAATTTTTATAGAAAAATGAATTTACCGTTACCTCGAGCTTGTTTTAATATTCGTCATTTACGTCGCATGAGGAAACGCTCACCGCTACGCACTATCAAGCGTCAATGTTCAAAATGCAAAACAGAAATTGAAACAGTCTATAATGAAACATATGCTCCAATAATTTACTGCAAAAAATGTTACCAGCAAGAAGTTTATTAGAATTATATAGATTTCTTAATATATCATATATGATAGTCTAAGGAATTAAAAATTATGGATAACGTCACAAAAAATTGTCAGAATTGTAAGAAGGACTTCATAATAGAACCGGAAGATTTTAATTTTTATGAAAAAATAAAAGTTCCGCCGCCGACGTTTTGTCCTGAATGCCGATTGCAGAGGCGAATGGTCTTTCGAAACGAACGCTCGCTTTATAAAGATGTTTGCGATTTGTGTCAGCGTCGAATAGTTTCGCAATATTCGCCCGATAAGCCCTTTGTTATTTATTGTCGTGAATGCTGGAATTCCGACCGGTGGGATTCTCTCCAATATGGGCAGGATTATGATTGGGAAAAACCGTTTTTTATCCAATTCCAGAAGCTTTTGGTAAAAGTTCCGCGCATCGCGCTGGTCCAGCTTTCCACCAACCTGAACTGCGATTACGCGAATTTTCTTGCGGATTGCAAGAATGTGTATCTTTCCCAGTCTGTGGTGGAATCAGAAAATATTTTCTACTCTTATGCGGTTGATAAATGCTTTGACATTTTTGACTGTTCGCAAGTTAAAGAATGCGCGCAATGTTACGAAAATATTGATTGTATACGCAACAACAATTCAAAATTTCTTTTTCGTTCCCGCGAATGCATCGATTCATCTTTTCTTTTTGACTGCGTAAATTGCCAAAATTGCTTTATGAGCAGTAATCTGCGCAACAAGCAGTTTGTAATCCGAAACGCGCAGTATTCTCGGGAGGAATATGAAGCTCGAATGAAAGAAATTCACCCGGAATGTTATCAAGACTTCATTAATTTAAAAAGCGAATTTTCGTCGCTCATAAAAAATGGAATCCACCGTTTTGCCAATCTGGTAAAAACTACTTCCTGCACCGGAGATAACATTTTAAATGCCAAAAATGTCCGATTTTCCTTTGATATCCCGACAGGTGAAAATTTGAAATTTTGCATTCGAACCGTAAATTTAAAAGATTCTTGGGATGTAACCGGCGGGATTACCGGCGAGCTTGTTTATGAAACGGCGGTGGCGGGACACGAAGGAAATCTTTTATGTTTTGTTTCCAATGCTGATATTCTTCGGGAAGTCGAATATTCAGACTGGTGCAAAAATTCCTCAAATCTTTTCGGTTGCGCTGGTGTAAAAAATAAACAGTATTGTATTTTTAATAAGCAGTATACGAAAGAGGAATATGAAAAATTAAGAGCGCGCATTATCGAGCAAATGAAAGGAATGCCATATGTCGATCCAAGAGGGACAGGTACCCCAAATTTAAGACACATTTTCCGGTAAGATTAATAGTAAAATAGTCGTATTAGTAATCTAACCAAAGAATATGTCCACACCACACAACAAAGTGT
>LBSW01000041.1 GCA_000990145.1 Parcubacteria group bacterium GW2011_GWB1_37_13
TCTCCGCCTAATTTTTTGTAATCCACATTCCCGACTGATACCCATAAATCAATGCGGTCCATTATCGGCCCTGACAATTTCCTTTTGTATCTGTCCAAGTCGGATGGTTTGCAAATACAAGTTTTTTGCTTACTGCCCGCATTTCCGCAAGGACAAGGATTCATTGCCGCCACTAATATGAAATTGGAGGGAAAAACGGCTGAACCCCTGGCGCGAGAGATAGAAACAATATTATCTTCAAGCGGCTGGCGTAGGGATTCTATCACTCTTTTTTCAAATTCTGGAAATTCGTCCAGAAACAAAACTCCGCGATGCGCAAGCGTAACTTCTCCAGGTTTGGGATATGTTCCTCCGCCGACAATTGAAACATAAGACGAAGTGTGATGCGGAGCGCGGAACGGCGGGAAACAAACAAGTTCGCCTCTTATATTTCCAGCCACAGAGTGAATACCGGTTATTTCTAATATTTCGTCGATATTCAAATCAGGCAACAGTCCTGAAAATACTCGCGCCAACATAGTCTTGCCCGTACCGGGCGGACCATACATGGCGATATTGTGCCCGCCAGCCGCCGCAATCTCCAGTCCGCGCTTCGCGCCTTCCTGCCCGCGAATATCGGAAAAATCTCCCCCTTTCATTTCTTTTTTATAACTTATTTTAGTTTTTGGTTGTTGGATTATTTTCTTTCCTAATGCTTTTTTACCAGGAGTTTGGGTTTCGATTTCCCTGGACATCGGAGCAATATGTTCCACGACTTCTTTTAAACTGCCGGCTCCAAAGACCGCTATGCCATCCACCAACGCCGCTTCGATCGCATTCTCTTTCGGCAAATATATTTCCTCATACCCCCGCCTTTTAGCCTCTTCTGCGAGCGGCAAAGCTCCCCGTATGCTGCGAAGCGCGCCGTCAAGCCCGAGTTCGCCTAGAAAAATTTTTTTCTCTGAATTAAATTTAATATCTCCAGCGGCTTTGAGATAGGCAATGGCAATCGCTAAGTCAAAAAACGGACCCTCTTTTTTTAAATCGGCCGGCGAAAGTGAAACTACAATTTTTTGATTTTTGGCTTTAGGAGATTTAAACCCGGAATTTTTTATGGCTCCGCTCATTCTGTCTTTTGATTCATCCACAGCCTTATCCGGCAAACCCACTACAGAAAAAGCGTGAAGGCCTTTTGATAAATCAACTTCTATCGTTACGATAGCGCCTCGGAGTAAATTTACCTGCGCCGAATAAACTTTTGCAAAAGACATAATTTATTTTGAATTACGAAAATTAAAATTAATTTTCTAAATGCTGTTTGCAAGTCCGAGCAGCCGGGTTTATTTCTAAGCGCGTCATTTCAATATCTTTTTTGCATATTTCGCACTTGCCGAAAGATTCCCTGTTTAATCCTTTGAGCGCTTTCAAAATATTATTCAACCTCGGCCCTAGAGTTTTAATCAAAGAACTTCTAGCTTCAAAATCTTCAAACCTATCTGCCATATCATTTTGGTCTGATTCTGGAAAATCCAATCCCCCTGGGGTCGCCTCCCACTCGCCTGTTTCAGTATTCAATTTGCCCATATCCCGCAATTCTTCCAAAAGAATATCTCTTTCTATTTCCAATTTTTCTTTAATTTTTTTCTTGTCTAACATATAAACAAATAATAGCACGTCTTATTCTCATAGCAAGGATTTTTGCTTTTTATGATAGAATTCATTTCTATATACTTATGTTATACAAACATAATGACAATTACACAGTTGAAAGCGTAACTTCTGGACATCCAGATAAAGTTTGCGACCAAATATCGGATGCTATTTTGGATGCATATTTAGCGCTGGATCCAAAGAGTCGAGTGGCAGTTGAAACCTTTGGCGGACACGGAAAACTTGTGATAGGGGGCGAGGTAACCTCTAAAGGAAAAGTTAATTATAAAAACATCGCGCGTAAAGTTTACAAAGAAATTGGTTATGATAACGAACTGGAAATTTCCGCTCACATCACCACTCAATCTCCCGACATAGCCATGGGCGTGGATATGGGCGGAGCGGGTGATCAAGGCATAATGTATGGCTACGCCACTGATGAAACTCCGGAATTTTTGCCCAAAGGCGTGGTATTAGCGCATAAATTGGCAAAAAAATTGGAAGACGCGAGAAAAAGCGGAGAAATAAAATGGCTCAGACCTGACGGCAAGACACAAGTAACTTATGCCAATGGAAAATTGCACACTGTGCTGGTAAGCGCCCAGCATGCGCCGAATGTAAAAATTAAAGAAGTAATAAAAAAAATCAAGGAAAAAATTATATTTCCTTTTTTGTCTCCGGAAGAAAAAAGGAAAGTAAAAATATTGATAAATCCAACAGGGCATTTTGTTGCTGGCGGTTTTAAAGCAGACACCGGACTTACGGGACGAAAAATAATGGTAGACACTTACGGCGGAATCATTCCGCACGGCGGTGGATGTTTTTCCGGAAAAGATGCGACAAAAGTGGATCGTTCAGGCGCTTATATGGCGCGTTTTGTCGCTAAAAATTTAGTTGCTTCCGGTTATGGCAAGGACATGCTGGTGTCCGTCGCTTACGCTATTGGTATGGCTAAACCTTTGATGATAGAAGCTATCAATGAAAAAGGTAAGGATTTGTCGGAAATTGTCCGAAAGAATTTTGATTTTAGACCGCTTGCCATTATTGAACGTCTCGGTTTGCGAAATCCCATTTTCCGCCAAACCGCCACTTATGGGCATTTCGGCAAACAAAATCTGCCGTGGGAAAAAATTGAGAAGATAAAATAATCTTTAAACTTAAAAAATTTAATTCCTTAATATATCATATATGATAGTTTAAGGAAACTTAGTGTAGTTTTTCAAACTCAACTTCAATATTCATATTTTCATAATATCAAAAAATTACAAGAATAACTATTTTATAGTATAATAATTTTATGCAATGGTTTTTTATAGCTTTAGGAGCTCCGTTTTTGTGGGCAATGGTAAATATCTCCGACCAATACCTTGTTCAAAAATACTCAACGGGCAAGCGCGGTTCCGGTGGTCTAGTGCTTTTTTCTAGTTTAATAGGTATTTTTGTTGCAGTGATAATCGGCATATTAACCAGTGGTTTATTTGCTATACCAACTTTGGATAAAGTGCTTCTGATTATAACTGGCGGGATAACTATCGCTTGGGTTATTCTTTATCTGTTCACCCTGGAAATTGAAGACATTTCGGCGGTGGTCCCGTGGTTTCTGACTGTTCCCATATTCGGCTATGCGTTTGGATACATATTTTTAGAAGAAACACTCTCCGCGCAGGAATTAATAGGTTCGATAGTTGTCCTGTTCGGCGTGCTGTTGATATCTATAGATTTCTCTGAACAAAAAAGAAAATTTAAATGGAGACCCGCGTTTTATATGCTGTTAGCGTGTTTTTTAATCTCAATCGCCGGAATAATTTTTAAGTATGTGACAATCGGAAATAATTTCTGGATCTCTTCTTTTTGGGAATATGTCGGACTTGGAGGTTTCGGTGTTTTGATTTATCTTTTTGTTCCCAAATACCGCAATGAATTTATGTCGATGAACAGACAGGGTGGGGAGAAAATTTTTACTCTAAATACAGTAAGTGAAATTTTAACCATTATGGGAAATCTTTTGACTAATTACGCTATACTTTTAGCCCCAATCGCGATGGTATATCTGGTGAGCAGTTTTCAGCCAGCAATTGTGCTTATTCTATCTGGTGAGCAGTTTTCAGCCAGCAATTGTGCTTATTCTAACTTTACTTGCTACAAAATTCTTTCCGAATATAATAAAAGAAAATATAACGCGTAAAATTTTAGTTCCAAAAGTTGCGGCAATAGCTATTATGATTCTCGGCAGTGTTATATTGTTTTTGTAGAATTAGGGTTTTAAAAAAATATCTATTTTATATTTTTTAATATTTCCTTCACGGTTTCATCAGGTGTCTGATTAGTATTATCAATAATTATTCCAAACAATGGGTTGTGAATACCGATATCATAATGATGCTTGATTCTTTCCTTTTCCCATTTGGTCAACCTTCTTGGTCCTCTATTTTCAAGGATTTTTTCTAATTTTGGAGAAAGTGTAAAAAAATATTTTCTTTGATTTATGTCCGATAATTTTTCAGTGATTGAATTATAATTCTTTTGAGATAACGGATACGAAACTATAACTGACATATCTTTTTTCACAAAATCTTTTATTAAATTAACGCCAAGATCTATAGTAATTGGTATCGCTTCTTCTAGTGGCATCCAGTTAAACATATTGCGAATATCATCCAGTTCAATAAACGCAGTCTTTGGTAAATGACCGGTAAGTAATTTACTGACCGTAGTTTTACCTGAATTTATTGAACCATTAATGAAGATTATCACCATGAAATTATATCATATTAAATATATCCCTGAATCTAACAAATATGTTATACTAGCCACATGCCTGAAGGAGAAGATAAAAAGAGCAACTGGTTTTTGTGGCTAATTGGTATTAGCTGTTTGATTGCTGTTATTATTTCTTTTTATTTTTTCTATTTTAAAAAAGATTATGATTTCATTGTGGAAGTTGCCTGCGATCCGTCTAGAGAAACTTGTTTTCAGCGCGATTGTTCCAATCCGGACGATTGTCCGCCAAATGGACTATCAGACTTCAAAAGGTATAGTTTAAATGCAAAAGATTTTAAGACGTGTGAAAATGAAGATTGTACTAAAGTTTGCGAAACTGGCTTGATAAAATGCGAATCGGTGGAATGCACTGAAGACGAAGAAGTTGGAGAATCTTGTAGTACGTTAGAAACCCCTACAAGCAATCAATAATACCTGTCCCGTACTAAATTTTATGAGCAAATACGTTACAATAAAATATAATTAGAAAGAAAAAAATGATAAAAATTATTATTAAAAATATAAAATTTTAGTACTGGGATGATAAAAATCGGAGATTATAATACAATTTTGATTATATTAATAATGTAGTGTGATATGCTAGAGTCAAAAACAACAATTTTTGAAAAGGTACTTGAAAACAAGGAACGAGATCTGCGCTTGCGATATAATCAATTACTTGAGTCAGCACAAGTTGGAGACCGACCATTTAATAAAGAATTTTATCAAACAGCGCCTTTACCGCGCGCGTTGGATCAGGCAACGAATATCGTCATCGTTTTGGGTGATCACCTTGGAGATGCCACCCTATCATTGCCCGTCATAACATCTCTGGATAGGTACTTTAAGCTTAATTCTCTAGGGGGCAAAAAAATGACCATGATTAGTACCAACCGGGATCTGTACAACGAGGCAATGTCGGATTAAGTGAAATGAATACTCTTATGCACATGAGCCGTCTTAGTGTGACTTCGGACACTGGCCTGGGTCATTATTCAAGCATGTGTGGAACACCCAATGTTATGTTTAGTTTGAGCAATCCTGTGTTTTGGTCTGGCCCTAACACTGTCCGCGTAATCCATCCTTATGGAAGAAAAATGATTCGTGATCATGCTTTGGTTGATTTAAGTTACAAAAACAATGAAGATTCATTTTATTATGGCGAACCGGAAAATAAGAGAGGGGCGTCGGATATTCCGCCAGAACTCGTGGTCGCCAGAGTTCTGCAAATTATTTAATAACTTATGCATATGACTAAAAAAATATCAGAAGCGCCGGTTATTTTCGTGTCCGGCATATTAGAGAGAATGGAGGGTAATGTAAAAAAAGTCTTTCTTCAGACGCGCTGGAAACCAAAAATCAGTCCGTTGTATTCGGGTTTACTGGAAATTCCCGGTGGACGAGTTAACAGCAACGAGAATATCTTTGACGCAATAGAGCGAGAAGTAAAGGAGGAGTGCGGATTGAAAATAAAAACTTACAGGAACTTTTTTCAAGGGAAGTTGCTCAAAGTAGGCCAGTTTGAGCAATCAATGGTTTTCCAGCCATTCATTTGTCAACAAATTCTTACCAAGAATAACGGAAAGTTATGGCTTGGTTTTGTGTTTGTTTGCGAGGTTGAAGGAGAACCGAGAACACAAAAAGGTGAAACGAAAGATCCGCGATGGGTTAGCCTTGAAGAACTTGAGAAATTGTTAAATGAACAACCGGAGAAAATTTTTCCACATCAATATCAAGCCTTAAAATATTATGTGGAGAGTACGAAACAGTTGTAGACCGCTTTCATTTTATGCTAAAATACCAATGTGATAAAAATCGGAGATTATAATACAATAATGAACGACCGTAACATTTTTAACCAGATTGTGTATACTCCGCTTTTATTATGCAATCAATTTTAGTAACAAGTTATGTAAATCCTGATCTAGACGGTATTGCTAGTGTGGTTGCCTATGCTGAGTTTCTAAAAAAAATAAGTAAAAAAAGTGTCGCTGGGATCATCGGTGAACCGCATTTTGAAGCAAAATATATTTTTGATCGTTTTGGTTTTTCATAT
>LBSW01000042.1 GCA_000990145.1 Parcubacteria group bacterium GW2011_GWB1_37_13
TTTATTTTTCCGCAAGTTATTGTTTCATCCTTCTCCACTATATTTTCTTTCATCGTTGGCAAATGAGGAAATTCCGCTTGACGTTTTTTCATCATCAATATAGAAAGATTTCTGGAATATACAGGAGGATTGCCAATGCGTGAGAGAACTAAAGGTGCGCCTCCGATATGGTCCAAATGCCCATGCGTTATAATAAGCGCGCGGATTTTGTCTTTGCGTTCCTCAAGATAAGTTGTATTTGGAATAACGTAATCAACTCCAGGGGTGGCTTCATTGGAAAAATGCATACCGGCATCAATAACAATAATGTCATCTGCGATTTCTATTGCTGTCATATTTTTTCCGATTTCTTCCACTCCTCCCAGCGGTATGACGCGAACTACTCCCGCTTCCGGCGGAGGAATTTTTGCGTTACCAGAATTTTGATATTGACTTTTTCTGTTAAACGAAAGAAATTTTCGAGCCTGCCCGTATCTTTTTTTAGAGTACTGATAGGTAGAACTCTTCATTGATCTTTTCCTATCAGTGTCGCCTAAAGGTTTTCGACTAGGGGAAATTTTATGTTCTCCGCTTGGCTGAACAGCCATTCGAGTGGATACTTTTTTATCATCAACACTTACTGCGCTGAAAGACAATCTATGTTTTTTTATCATTTTTTGTGTCGAGATTAATAATAATTATTTGGCGAACGCTTTCCAAACATTTTCTGTTTGAGTGTACCATAAATACGCATTTAAATACCGATCTGAAAGCGAAATAATATGGTCTGTTTTAAATTCCTTAAGATTTTTTGATACTGTATATATAAAATCAGGACTGTATAAAAAAACTGCTGGCATATCTTTTTTAATTTCATCTTCAAATTGCATATATTTTTTTATTCTAGATTCTTCTTTAAGATCGATATATGCATCTTCTAAGATTTTATCTACTTTTGCATTGGTATACATAGCGACGTTAAACCCTGGATCTTTCCTCTGCGAGGAGTGCCAAAAAGCATAGAGGTCAGACTCATAATTTATGATTTCTCCAAATAAAAGGGTGTCATATTTGCGCGGACGAATCACATTTTGATTTAAATTTCCAGTTTCAAAAGTTTTTATTTCAACTTTTATGCCAACAACCGCTAAATCTTGCTTTATCAGCTCCGCTGTTTTTGCCAATTCCGGGAAATTGCCCGTTGAAATGGAGAATTCCAGTTTTTTGGTTACTTTCTTTTTTTTCTCGGTTGTTGTTTTTTCCAAAAATCCATCTCCACCAGTTTTCCAACCATCTTTTAATAAATCATTTTTTACTTTTTGCAATAAATTTTGTCGCGGAATATCAGTTTTATCCGCCGGTTTTTTATATTGAATCATATTTGGCGGTATTGGACTATTGATTGCAGTTCCATATCCTAAAAGCACCTCTTTGACAATTTTTTCCTTATCTATTGCTTGATCAACGGATTTTATAATATTTTTATCAATGAAAAGCTGGTTTTGGTTTTGATTAAAAAAAAGTCCAAATACTCTTGGAAGAACCGAAGATTCCACCTGATATTTTTTTTCCTTCAAAATCTCCGCATTTAGAGGAGTGATAGAGCTTATTTGATCCACTTTATTCTCAATGAGAGCTTTAACGAGGTCATTCTCATTTTGATAAAAATGCAAATTTATATTTTTAATATACGGTTCGCCCAATGCAAATTTTTTAAATGGTATTAATTTATAGGAATCTATTATTCCTGATGATTGTTTGTCTGTCTTGCTTATCATATAGGGTCCTGATCCAATAGGACTTGTATTTGCGCTATTCAATTCCATCGAAGAACCTTCCCATAAATGCGCGGGCATAATGCCAAGCGTTGTATTTTCCAAAAACGACGGATATGGCCGTTTTAAAGTGAATTTGACGGTTCTTTCATCTATTTTTTCAATATCTACGCTTTCCCAACGTACTTTATGCGGATTTTCAATAATTCCATTCTTAATTTCATTTATGGTGAACAATACGTCATTTGCGGTAACAGGTTTTCCGTCTTGGAAATACAGATTATTTTTTAAAGTGAAAGTATAGATTAAGCCATTTTCCGATTTTTCATATTTTTCCGCCAAATCCGGGATTAGTTTGCCATTGCCATTTTTTCTCACAAGTCCGGAATAAATAAGCGAAACTAAACTTAGATCGGCTTCTTCTTTTGCAAATATTGGATTTATAAAACGCGGAGTTCCAATAACGCCTAAAGATACAGATCCTCCCCGCAAGGGTACTTGCACCATAAGAGATTTATTAATATTCTGGAGTATTAATATTGTGCTCAGCAATAATATCACTATAAGCCCGGTGAAAACAACCCGTTCTTTTTTGGAGAAAGAATGAAAGGCTGAATTGATTTGTACTCTCGAGGGTAATTTAAAATTACGCATAAAGTGTTGCTAGAGGCAAAAGAACATTTATAGAGCACGGATATTTTTTTGCTAAAAAATTCCTCGCGCTCGCGCCGTCGCGCTCGCAAGTCTCTCTCTCTCTAAATGTTCTTTTGTCTCTAGCTATTCGCTTTTATTATTATACTGAGTAATGCAAATAAAGCAAAAAGAATTCCGCAAATGATGGATAAATAAAAAAGAAACTTCTCAAAACCTCGACGAGTATGGTAAAGGCCCCCGCTATCACTTCCACCTAGAGCGCCTCCCACTCCTGCGCTGGACTGTTGAAGTAAAATTGCTGTTACTAACACCACCGAAAGAATTATCTGCGCGTATGGCAGGATTTTTGTTACTAAATTCATCCTGCAATTATTGCACAAGAGAGAGAAAAGCGCAAATAAATTCTTTAGGTTATTTTTTTTAACCTAAATCGTTCCAGACTATAAGTTTCCACTCATTCTTTTTAAAGAGGTGAGTAGTGTATGAGCATATAGCCATACCAGTGTTGTTTATCGGATTGAAATAACTTAGCTTGTTATATTCCGAAGCAGTGAGTTTTTCTCCTTTAAGCATATAAGACACCACCATTTTTAGAAAAACTCCGTGAGTTATCATAATTATTCTTTTTTCCGGTCTCCTTGCAATATAATCTAATAATTTTTTTGCTCTTTCTTTCAAATCAACAAAATTTTCCTCATCTGCATATCGCAAGTTGTCGTTATGAAAGCTTTTATCAAGGCGGTCTATAATCTGTCTCACTTCTCTTTCTCTTACTTCGTGTCCGATTATTTCTGTTGGATTTTTTCTTTCCATCAAAAGATCGGAATATTCCACATCCATATTTAGCTCTTTCCCGATAATCTCAGCTGTTTCTTTTGTGCGTTTATATGGACTTGAGATTATAATTTGGGGGTGTCCTCTATGTTTTGGAAATCTTTTTGCTGTTGCTAATGCTTGCTCTCTGCCTTTTTCAGTCAAAGATCCCTCTGGTCCCTGTTTGATTCTTTTAACATTAGACTCAGTTTCTCCGTGCCGCACGAAATATATTAATTTTGTCGCCATAATGTTATTTTATCATTATAATCTTAAGTTTTTCAAGTAGTGTACAGTTAATTGATTAATTGATAATTAAAAGCTTTGTGTATGAAGTGTAGAGACGCGAATAACAAGCCGACGATGCAGGTGATGAAAAATGTAAAAGTGGAGGAAAAAAACGGCAGATATTCCGCAAAGGGTCAATGCAATGTCTGCGGAGGCAATCAGTTCAAATTTCTCTCCAAGGCAGATGCTGAGGCGATGAAATAATTATTCACTAGAAATAAAGCTGTGCATGTGTCGCCGAAAAATTTTTTGTGGGTTCTACTAATCTGCGCGATAGCGCTCGTATTTCTTGCGTTTTTTCCCAATTATAAATTATTCGTGGAGGGTTTGGAAATTTTCGGACTTTTGCTTATGTATTGGTTTGTTCTGTGCACAAGCCCGCATTGAAATTAAAAATTATAGAAATAAAATTTTTGGCAAAAGGAGACGGACATAGAAAAGAGAAGAAGAAACCAAAGAAGAATAAATAAGTAAAGAGTTGGATAAGAAAAAACGGAAGCAAGGCTTCCGTTTTTTCTATTTGACCCTTGGTGCCCTTCAGTTACCCTTCAAGGGTGACACTGTGGATAACTTATTTTACTAATTCCCTCGGGGGGGGGGTATACTTAGAGGTATATGATCCCGTACGAAGTTCATGTTATATGTTCTTCCGGGAAGAAGAATTTTGATTATTATTTAATTTAAGTAAAAGTAATAAATATCTTTTACTTCGTACGGGATGAAAAAATATATATTGCCTCTGTTTGTTTTTAGTTTATTTATAACTTTATTAGGTTTTAATGTGAATGTCGCGAGCGCAGATTTTACTCCGGGTTGCACTTCTGATTCACAAATATATAGTCTGACCACTGGCCAGCTTTGTAACACAGTTTCATTAACCCAAAATCTCCAAATCGGGTCAAGAGGAAGCGAGGTTACGATCTTGCAAACATTTTTAAAAACAGAAGGCTATTTCTTTGGCAGAGTTGACGGCCGTTATGGAAGGATAACAGCGAGAGCGGTGGGAGATTTTCAAGAAGATGTGGATCTCTCTAGGACAGAAAGAGCCGATGCTCCTACCCGAGCTAAGATTAATGCATTCATCGCTGCGGGTGAGATATTCGACAACACCAACACTACCTCAACTTTACCAGAGGGTTGCACTTCCACTCAAGGCTACAGTCCAACAACTGGGGTGAAATGTGATAGTTCTGTTAGCGATAGCTCAGATTTTCCACCAGGCTGTTCATCAACTTCAGGATTTAGTTCAACGACAGGCAAGCCTTGCGGAAATAATTCAATTAACCCAAATAAACCTTATATTTCGGGCGTAAAAGCAGAAAATTCAAGTGTAGGTTCTATTATAAATGTTTACGGCAACAATCTTAACGGTGGGACGATTAATTCTGATCAAAGCATTTATATTGATGGCCTACTTCAGAGAGTAACAATACTAGGTCAGGCGACTGACGGTTCATCTTTAGCTTTTACTCCTCCGACTATGCTTACAACTGGAAGACATTCTGTTCAGATTACTAATTCTATGGGTCCAAATATTGGTGCAAGTGATGTAGCCTATTTTTCAATTGGTGCTTATTCGTCAACCCAACCCTCCATCACCGTCTTGAGTCCAAACGGGGGAGAGACATTGGCCTTAAGATCAACTGCTAACATAAGATGGAAAGCAAGTGGAAATTTATATCCCTATGTATCAGTATATCTCCAACCCGAAGGGTCTAACACAGTTTATGCGATTGCATCTAGTAGGGCTGTTAATTCTCTTTACTTGAGTAGTTCAGGTCTATATGGATTCGATTGGTATGTTGGCGACGGGGTTTCTGCGACAGGAAAATACAGAATCTTAGTCCAAAATCATTCTGGTACAGAAGGAAGTTCCGACACAAAAGATTACAGCGATTCCTATTTTACCATCACATCTTCAACGACTACTCAGCCTTCCATCACCGTCTTGAGTCCAAATGGCGGGGGAACATGGAATAAAGGTCAGACTTATAATATAACTTGGAAATCAAGCGGTCTTGATGCGGTGATGATATATGCCCTAAGCAATAATGGCAAGAAATATTCTTGGACAGTTCCGACATCGCTAGATGATTCAGATTATCAGACCATAAAAATATATATTAGTGATAAATCAACATATATATATGATTCTAGTGATAGTTATTTTACTATCGCTTCTGGACCAATTAGTAAGATTCTTGATGCAAGGTCTCTAACCGCCAACGTGATAAATGGAGCGACAAATACTTCAACAACTGAAAATGTGGTTGGCGCAGAATCTTTTCATTTCACACAATTTCTAGAAGAAGGCTCATATGGCAATGAAGTTATGGAACTTCAAAAATTATTGAATAAAGCTGGATATAACGCAGGAAATGTTGATGGAATCTTTGGTCCCAAAGTTAAAGAAGCCCTGATTGGATTTCAAACCGCCAATGGACTGAAAAGCGACGGAATAGCAGGATATGAAGTTAGAACGTTTTTGAATAGATAGAATTTTTCTTTTTCGATAACTTTCGTATGCTTCAATTTTACTTGAAGTGTTGCTACCAACTAGGCAAGACCTAGCTGAACACGAAAAGAAAAGAAAAAACCAAAGAAACAAAAATAACTAAAAAGCCCCGAATATGGGGCTTTTTAGTTTAGAATTTATTTTTTTATTTCTAATTTTTTCTCCACGAAACCAACTCGGTTTTCAAGTTCCTTGTATGCAATTTTAGAAGCTTTGGTCTCAGCAAAATCATCTATTCTTTTGTTTGTACCTTCAAGCTTATTTTCAACGTCGTCAATTTTCTTAGTCAATTTATTTTCAACGTCGTCAATCTTTTTTGTTAATCTTGTTTCTAGCCCGGTAAAACTGCCAGCCATTACTATTACCAAATCATTAATAGTCATTTTCTTTTGTACTTTCTTTTTCATAAGTTTAAGTATAACAGGCGGTATTTTTAAAGCAAATTAATCCACTGCTTGACTTTATGCGTCGGGGGGGGGTACACTTATGGGTATTAATATTTAACAAATAAAATATATGGGTATAGAAAATCCACAAAATCAAAAAAGTGATTCTGTTGTTGAAAAAAAAGAAACTGCAAAAGAGGCATTACATGTTTATCTCGGGACTTTAGGTTTTTTTGCTGAGACTAATTACAGTGGTAATGAGTATGCAAAATGGGTTAGTCAAGATGGGGAACTTGTTATAGGAAGTTTGCCTGATTTAGACGATATGCCAAATTTAGGAGAAGTAGGCCCTCATCATTCAAATGGTCGCAACTGGAAACCTATATCATTAGGAAATTTTGCTCGTCTTGATTAAATTTTTTGAATAGGTACGACCTATCTAAACAAAGCCATCGAAAGGTGGTTTTTGGGTTGCAAAAAACATGGGTTTGGGTTAATATATAAGTATGAATATGTTGACCATTCCTAAAAATTTTATATCTAAATCCAATGATGATTTGGTGATTATTCCTCGCAAACAATACGAGAGTCTTTTAAGGGGTTCGAAAAATATATTTTTAAAATCCTACAGTAAGTCTGATATTATCTATGAAGAGCAAGACACAGACAAAGCAATAGAGATTTATAAAAAAGAAAAAAAGCATGGTAAGCTCAAAGTACTAAAATCTTTAGCTAGCCTGAGATAGCAATATGATTATTCGTCTCACTTCTAAATTCAGAAAGGCATATAAAAAGATGCCGAAGATGGTGAAAATAAAAGCAGAGGAGAAAGAAAAGATTTTTAAGGAAAATCCTTTTGATGCCAGACTTGATACTCACAAACTTCATGGAAAATACAAGAAATATTGGGCATTCACTGTGATTGGTCAATATAGAATTATGTTGGCGTTTTGCAGCAAAGAATTTGTTGATTTCATGAACATTGGCACTCATGATATTTATAAGTAAATAGGACATTTTTAGGGCTATGCATGTTGCTTGACTTATAAATTCTCTTAGCTTATACTCCCTACTGCGTCTTTCCTTTAGTGGAATGATGTTTTAATTTCACTTTCTTTGACAAATTAATAAATTGAGAACCCCCGACGTTCCGTCGGGGAAGCAAGTCTCAAAAATGAATTTGAGTAAGTAAATAATAATTTTTAGAGCAAAAAATTAAACTCTAACTTAAAATAGAAAATATAAACACAAAGACATTGCTGTT
Organism: Parcubacteria group bacterium GW2011_GWB1_37_13; assembly: GCA_000990145.1. Classification (GTDB taxonomy): domain Bacteria; phylum Patescibacteriota; class Minisyncoccia; order Phycocordibacterales; family UBA9973; genus UBA9973. The sequence goes on from LBSW01000042.1 coordinate 7,675, forward strand.
TTTTGTTTTGTTTCGTTCTTGTCTGGACTTCGGTTCGGAAATAACTTTTATTTAGAGTTTGATCCTAGCTCAGGATGAACGCTGGCGGCGTGGATAAGGCATGCAAGTCGAACGAATTTTTCATTTTCAATGATGCGATTATATCAAGTCAAAGGTCGTGAAAAATTAGTGGCGAACGAGGTAGTAATACATAGGAACTTCCCCCAGAGTCGTGAATAATCCGTCGAAAGACGGACTAATACACGATGGTCTCGCAAGAGTAAA
>LBSW01000043.1 GCA_000990145.1 Parcubacteria group bacterium GW2011_GWB1_37_13
AATCTTGCGCTGATGATTCATCACATCGTCATATTCTAGAGTATTTTTTCTGGCATCAAAATGAAAACCCTCTATCTTTGCCTGCGCTCCTTCTAAAGTACGGCCGATAAAACGGTTTTCAATCGGTTGATCTTCCGGTATGCCAAAACGCCCCATCATTGTTTTTATTCTTTCCGATCCGAATACGCGCATTAAATCATCTTCCAATGAAACATAAAATTGGGTTTCGCCCGGATCCCCTTGCCTGCCGGAACGTCCTCGAAGCTGATTATCTATTCTTCGCGCTTCATGTCGTTCAGTTCCCAAGACAAAAAGTCCCCCGACGCTTTTCACAAATTCGTATTCTTCTTTAATTATAGGATTGCCGCCGAGTTTGATATCAATTCCTCGCCCAGCCATATTTGTGGCGATAGTTACCGCGCCGCGCCTGCCCGCTTGAGCTATGATTTCGCCTTCTTTTTCATGATTTTTGGCGTTTAAAATCACGTGAGGCACCCCCTCTTGCTTCAGGTAAGCGGACAGGAGCTCGTTTTTTTCTATTGAGATGGTGCCAATCAACACAGGTTCATTCTTGGCATTTAATTCTTTGACCCTTTTTGCAATCGCTTTAAATTTTCCTTTTTCAGTTTGAAAAATTAAATCATTGTGATCTATGCGGACAACGGGACGATTGGTCGGAATTATAATAACATCCAGCCTGTAATAACATCCAGCCTGTAAACTTTTAAAAGTTCTTCCGCCGAAGTTTGCGCCGTGCCGGTCATACCAGAAAGTTTTTTATAAAATCTGAAATAATTTTGAAAAGTGATGGAGCCGCTGGATCTGGTCTCCTTTTCAATTTTCACGCCCTCTTTCGCTTCTATCGCCTGATGAATTCCTTCAGACCAACGCCTGCCCGGCTGGAGACGCCCCGTAAAAGGATCAACTATTATTACTTCCCCCTCTTTCACCACGTAATCTTTGTCTTTTTCAAATATTGCCTGCGCTTTCACCGCTGTTTCCAAATGATGAACATATTTAATTCCTTTTTCAGTATAAATATTATCGACGCCAAGAAATTGTTCAGCTTTAGTGATACCGGCGTCCGTCAAAGTTATCGCTTTCAACTTTTCATCCACTTCATAATCAACACCTCTTTTTAGCTGTTTGGCAATTTGATAAAATTTGATATAAAAATCTTCTGAATCGCCCGCGACGTTTGAGATAATAAGGGGAGTGCGCGCTTCGTCTATCAAAATGGAATCTACCTCATCCACGATTGCATAATGGTGCGCGCGTTGAACTAAATTATCCACTGATATCGCCAAATTATCTCGCAAATAATCAAAACCGTATTCGTGATTTGTGCCATAAGTAACATCCGCGGAATATGCCTCTTTGCGCGAACATGGTTTTAAAAAATCATAAATTATTTTAAACTCTCCCACTTGGTCCCGCATTTCATCTTCTTCTTTATGCTTGCTATCGTAAAAATATGATACATTATTTGAATTTATAACTCCCACGCTTAAACCCAAAAAATTATAAACTTGGCCCATCAACACCGCGCCGATGCGGGAAAGATAATCATTCACCGTAACTATATGCACTCCTTCCCCAGAGAGCGCATTTAAGTAAGCCGGAAGAACAGCGACTAAAGTTTTTCCTTCACCGGTTTTCATTTCGGCAATCTTCGCCTTATGGAGAGCTATTCCTCCAATTAATTGGACATCATAATGCCTTTCTTTTAAATTTCTTTTCGCGGCTTCCCGGACTAGAGCAAAAGCTTCGGGCAATATATCATCCAGAGTTTCTCCATTGGCCAATCTATCCTTAAATTCTCTCGTTTTTTTTGGAAAATCCTCATCTAACAACTTTGAAATATCCGCTTCAAGAGCGTTGATTTTTGCCACTATTTTCTCCGCATCTTTGATGAATTTAGAGCTTTCATCGCCGAATATTTTACTGAATACACTCATTGGGATATATTAGCATAAAAAAGGCAGAATTGAAGTTTTTCGCCTGGAGCAACTGGACCCTTTTTTGCTCCCAGAAAAATTTCAGTTCTGCCTTTTTTTGATCGAGAAATTTATCTTCGTCTTTTCGTAGCTTTTCTCTTTCCTCTTTTGGCTGTCCTTCTCTTTCCTCTCCTAGCCGCCTTTTTTCTTTTTTTTACCATAGCTTATCCGCCTTGGGCGGATTATTTAGAAATTAATTTTTTAATTGTAGTTTGCAATAAAAAACGACCTGAAATTTTTATTGTGCTAACACTTTAATTATCCCGCATATTAAAATACAACACAATGCTTTTTGAACAAAACTGTGGATAAGTGCCAATTTTCTTTTTGCGAAATAAACTAGAAAATTAAGCATCCCGTACTAAATTTTTGATTAAATTAAAATAAAATAAAAAAATAATTTAAAAAAACAAAAACCTTAGTTTATCATATATGATATATTAAAATTTTAGTACCGGGATAAAAACCAAAATCTCATATCAGAGCGAAGCTCGGTACGGGACAGGAATTATTTTCATTTGAAGCGGGTGACGGCGAAACTCCAACATATGTGCCTATGTGAGTGCGATCACCCGCTACAGATAAAAACAATTTAACAAACAAATTGTATAAAGAAGTGGCTACTGCTTGATCAAAATCTTGCACTGTTCCAAGATTTTCAATAATAAGACGATAAGTTTCAGGAATTTGTTTTTTTTCTGATGCTAAAATTATTTTAGCCATGTCAATACTTGAATTAACTATGTTTTCCACCCATCTTTCCATATTTCTTTTGATTGAATTGTCAGATGTATAGCTAATCTGATTAACTTTTTTAAACTTGTCAAAATCTTCTATTTCTTTCTCAAGAAAAACCGCTATTCTAGAAAGTCTATCTTTATCAATTTCGTTCAATGAATTTGATCTTTCTTTTATTTTTATAAAATCAGAAACAAAATATCTAAAATCTTCAGCTGATAAGCTTGTAGAAAGATACAACCTTGACAGTAAATCCTCATTTCTGGCAAATATCTTTTGCCCATTTTGCAAGACAGAATATACAAGTGTTGATGGAACCCTATTTAAAACAACCATATCCGTTTTCTTGCCAGTAATTTTTTCCAAATCAAGCCATATTGAATCTTCATTTTCATATTCCGCATTAGATTCATACTCCAATTCGTTCGTCTTTGGAACAAAATATATCCCAATATCAATGTCAGACTCAGAATGAATATTGCCAGAAACGATAGAACCAAAAAGGTAAGCAAAAGAGACGTCTTGACGACTCTGAAAATAGTTGTTAAGTTTTTTGAGCAATTCTTGATTCATAAGTGAGTATATTATAACATCATTGATTACAAACCACCACTTGTTTTAGTCTTCTCGATGGATTCTTTCAACCGTTCCGTTTCGTCGTTCTAAATTATCTCCAGCCAAATGCCTCCTCAGGTTGAAACTATTGGCATGACTAAAATGCCCTAAATAAGACTTGAATCATTGGAATATACGAAACTGGTAGAAATCCTTCTGCATCAATATTTTTATATAGTTTGTTTTTAAATCTCCGAAGTACTTTTTGACGCACTAATATATGCGAAGATCTCACAAAGTATCCTAGAAAATCAACTCCTTTTTGCATTTCTTGCAAAATGATTTTTCTTGAATGAAGTCGTAATCCAAGTTTTGTTTGTAAAAATTTATCTATAACTGGTATAAGAGATCTAAGTTTTAACTGAGAAGTATCGACAATTACAAAATCATCAACATATCGCACAAAATATGCGCAACCTAATTGTTCTACGATAAAATTATATATTGGAAGGTGAGAATAATATGCCACAGAATTTTTTAAAAAAGGAAACCAAATAATTAAAAAGAAAGATGACTTAGGGCGGAAGACGGCGCGGAACCTGTTGCCATTGTTGACATTATTGTTATTGACGTTGGAACAGGCGTTATTGCCGGCTATGCGCGCATTGTTCTGATTGATCTGCTCGGAAAGCCACTCCACATATTGCTTCCATTTTAATCAACATCCTGAAGCGGACCCGCCCGAAAGCGAGGACGCTTCTTTCTCTTATATTCCCCGCAAAAAATAATTATCTCGCGAGGCGATGGAAGCTGTCATCTCAAACGCTTTCTCTCCGTCGCCTTGGCAGACGAAGACTCTAGCCGTTTAATTTTAACACAATTTAAACCACCTTAATTCCAGTTCTTAGGATTTCTTCCACAAAAGGAGTGGAAATTGTCTTCAAATCTCTTTCGGAAAAGATATGCGGTTCTATTCTTATATCCACTTCTCTTATTATGCGCCCCAATTCAATGATAAAATCATCTGTCTCCTTTCTCTTGGAAAAGATGGCAACATCAATATCGCTCCATTTTCTAGCTTCGCCTTTGGCGAAAGAGCCAAATAAATACAATCCAGAGAAAGGGATTTTATATCGGCGTATTTTTCTACGATTTTTTTTGCTTCATCAGTTGACATAGTTTTTTATATATTTGAGTTATTCTTTGGGAATTCTTTTCAGCGTATTCCTTGGTGCAAGTCTTATAAAAATCTTTAAGATTGTCGAATTTACGAATTTTATCCCAAACCTTCTTTGTATTTTCTGTAAGAGTTTTTAGATACATAAATTAAGAGAAGTAAAGTTCGGCTAATTTTCTGGTTTTTTCTTTTATTTCTGTTTTTGGCAACGAAGAAAAGATTAAAAAAACTTCTTTTTGCCCATAAAAAGATTTTATCCATTTCCAATGCAAAGTGGAACCATAGTTTAAACTCTGAGAAATTATGGTTTTCTTCATCTTTCTCGGGTTACAACTTGTAAAATCGTATGACCAGAGTATGGGTTTAAAAAATACGGGCAGTGTATTCATACCTAATCTGATTATACCACGTTTTTAAAGAACAAACCCCGTATTAGAGCAAAGCTCAATGCAGGGCTCGAAATTCTTTTCATTTGAAGCGGGTGACGGCGAAACTCCAACATATGTGCCTATGTGAGTGCGATCACCCGCTACAAATAAAAACAATTTAATTATTTTTATTAGATATTCCTATTCTTAATTTTTCCGTAAAGCCAACCAATCAGTAAACAAACTAAGATGACTGGTGAAAAATATGCAACTATAGCAGCAGTTACAATTCCAGCCATTTCTCCTTTATCAGTCACAAATACCACTAAAACAACTAGTGCGTATATAATAATTCCAGTTATCAACCCTCTCAACCAATATTTTTTTTGCATAATTCTAATTTATTAGTTATCAAATTTTTTCATATCTTTGCTTCTATTTTTTGGACTCTATTTTCAAGTTCTTTGAATGTAACTTTAGAAACTTTAGTTTCTGCAAAATCATCTATTCTTTTTTCTAGTCTTTCAACATCTGTTTTGGTTGCCATATCTTTAATATCATCCTTGGTTGCCATTTTTTTCTCAATATTGGAAAAACTTCTATTTATTGACTTAAGAAGTTCTATATTTGTTATTGTTTTGTCTTTTCTCTTAATCATTTTTTATTTTTCTTTTCTTATTAATTTATGCTTTTTCAAAAAATCTAATATCGGCTTCCCGCATTTTGAACAAAAATCCTTATCACTATAAAAATCAGCGCCAGCCCTTATTGGAGAATCTTCTATCTTTTTCTTACAAATGTCACATTTTTTAATATTCATATTTTCTATTGTAAACCATAAAAAATAATAAATCAACTTTCTTTTTTCGCTTCGTTCGGGCCGCTGGGAATCGAACCCAGTCTTCACGCACCCGAAGCGCGCGTACTGCCGGTATACTACGGCCCGGTGGGCATGGAGAGATTTGAACTCTCAAGAGATTGCTCTCAATAGCTCCTGAAGCTATCGCGTATACCAGTTCCGCCACATGCCCATTATAATGTTTTTGCGATTAAACCTATTAATAAAATACCGATAAAGTTAAATAAAAAAGAAATAAGAATAAACCGCGGTGTTTTTATTTTTAAAAAACCCAAAAGGCCGATACCCAGCTCGTCAGGCAAGGGAGACGCAATAATCAATCCACCTGTAAGAAATGTTAACCATCTAAAAAGTCTTAACTTCAGCAATACTTTAATTCTTTTTCCAATTCCTTGATGTTTAACTAATTCCATCAGATGCTCTGAAAATCTATCTCGGATAAATCTAAAAATAATCAGGTCCCCAATTATTGCCCCCATTGCCCCCAAAATAGCCACGGATGCTATTGAATTAGCTCGGGCAAGCTCGCCGAGAGTGACTATTGCCGGAGCGGTCGTAAAAATCGAGGTAAAAAAAATGCCAGAGATGAAACTTCCCAAAAATTCTAATTCCCGCGTAGAGGTCAGTATTTTTATCAACAAATCCGTTTTTACCAAAACAACGGCAAAAATAACGCTAAGAACGATGAGCATTATATCTTGCATTAAAAAATTTTTGTTGTTATGAGTGTTCATTTCAACGAAGGCATTTTAACACCTGTTTAAGCGGACTCCAGCATATGCTCCACCACCTGATGCATTTTTGCGCCGGCTGATTCACACGCTTGTGAAAAATGAGAAAAAGATTTTAAATTTGGCGTAGTTTCAAAATCTAAGAGATAAAATTTGCCTCTTTTGTTCAAAATAAAATTTAATTTTAAATAATGTTTAGCGCCAAGATGATAATGTAAATCTTTCGCCAGACTAATCAATTTTTCTTTTTCCAAAGGCGTGAAATTGCCGAAAATATTCACCGGCGGAAAAATATAAATATCCTCCCCACGAAAACCAAGTATCGAATGCATCGATAGCACCCTGCCCGCGATAAATTCCTCGACCAAAATATTTTTATTATTTTCAATCAGCTCTGTTAATTCTGGAAAAGTTCTTACTAATTTATTCCCCACCTTCCACGGCGCCGGAAACTTTTCTAAAACTTCTCTCGCGGATTTTGGTAAAAATATAGAACGAGGCATCGAGACGCCAATTTGCGCCATATGTTTTCTTAACATATCCCGACTATTTTCCAAAGCATGAGGAAAAGAACTCCCGCCGATATGCGGAATGGATAAATTTTTCAAAATCACCGATACGCCGGGATGCGCTGTGTTCCACACCACATCAATCTTATGCATTAGGTCTGCGGGCAGTATGGGTATGCCATTCATATGCCAAATACCCTTTTCGTCAATCAAAATATCAACCGTCTTGTATTTGTCAGACAAATTTTTATGCATATGCAAAATAACATCCCCGCCTTTTTCCAGAGAAGACTTATAGTGATGCCCCATTCCTCCTCGCAATATTCCCACCTTTTTCACACATTTATTGTAACAAAAATACCCCGCTCGCGCGAGGTATTTTTCTTGTTGCTGTTCTTTGTTTTGTTTCGTTCTTTAACTTCTTTTTTTATAGGTCTTTCCCTAAACCAGTTTACTGGTCGGGCGATCATTCTAAAGAATGATTTAGCCCCATTGTCATAAAGTTTTAAGTTCTTTCAAACTATTGCACGCTCAATTGAGGCGTACAATATCGACTCAATAAGCTGCGCTAGCGCATACTAATCAACGAATTTATTCGAATTTACGAAATATATACGAATTATTCGTATCATTCGTTCCATTCGCATATTCGTATCATTTTCTGTGCGAAGCACAACGTTTTTCAAATTGAATTATTCCACGAGCAGCTTCCGCTACCCGTGCCTTGTTACGACTTAGTCCCTGTCACCGAGCTTACCTTAGGACCCACTTATGTGGAT
>LBSW01000044.1 GCA_000990145.1 Parcubacteria group bacterium GW2011_GWB1_37_13
TTCAGCATTTGGTGGCATACTCGCCGCCAATAGAGTTGTTAGTGAAGATATTGCCAAACTTATTAAAAAACAAAATTTATTCGTAGAGGTAATAATAGCACCGGACTTTACAAAAAAAGCTCTGGAAATATTAAAAGAGAGAAAAAATTGCCGAATTTTAAAATGGAAAAATCCAGTTTTTCCTAAAAGACAAATACGTACTTGTTTTACTGGAATTCTTTCACAAGATAGAGATACTCAAATAGAAAAAGAAACTAATTTCAACACAGTTACCAAAAGAAAACCTACAGAAAGAGAAAAAAAGGGTTTGCTGATAGCGGCTGTGGCGACAAAACATTTAAAATCCAATTCTGTCGCTTTGGTGAAAAACGGCGCGCTTCTTGCAATGGGTTGTGGACAAACTTCTCGAGTTGACGCCCTTAAGCAGGCAATAAACAAAGCAAAAAAATTCAGATTTTCTATAAAAGACGCGGTACTTTCTTCCGAAGCATTTTTTCCGTTTCCTGATTGCGTGGAGATAGCAGGAAAGGCCGGCATTAGCGCAATTATTCAGCCCGGCGGATCAAAAAATGATGAAGCATCCGTCAAAATGGCGGATAAATATAAAATAGCTATGGTGACAACTGGCTTTCGACATTTTAAACACTAATTAAAAATATATTGGCTTTTTCGTTTATTTTATATTAAAAAAATGCTAAGATAAAGTTATTATGAAAAGCACAAAAGTGGGCATAATTATGGGCTCGGATACGGATCTGGCCATATTTGCGGAAGTTGGAACGATACTTGAAGAGTTTGGCGTGCCTTATGAAATGACAGTCGCCTCCGCGCATCGCGCGCCTAATTTGGTCCATAATAGGGGAATTAAAGTTATAATCGCCGGCGCGGGCGGAGCAGCGCATTTAGCGGGAGTAGCGGCATCGCTAACCACTTTGCCGGTTATTGGTATTCCAATTAAAGCAAAAAATTTAGATGGACTTGATTCGCTTCTTTCGACTGTAAATATGCCTCCGGGAGTGCCTGTGGCAACTGTCGGAATAAATGCTGGAAAAAATGCGGGACTTTTAGCTCTCCAAATACTTTCTATAAGCGATAAAAATTTAGAAAATAAAATAATTGAATACAAAAAAAAGCTGGAAGATGATAATAAAATAAAAGGAGAAAAATTATCTAAAATTGGATTTAAAAAATATTTAGCCTCGCCCGTGAATGAGCTACAGCCTAGGGAAAATAAATAAATATAAGCAAAATGAGTAATCTTTATACAAAATCTGGTGTAAACATAAAAAAAGGCGGTGAAGTTGTAAAAAGAATTAAAAGTTATGTTGCTTCTACTCACACCAAAGCAGTACTTCAAAATATTGGAGGTTTCGGTGGACTATATGACCTAAAAAAGATAATAAAAAATTACAGAAATCCTGTTTTGGTTCAAAGTATCGATGGAGTAGGAACCAAACTCTCTATCGCAAAAATGATGAAAAAATACGATACCGTAGGTGAAGATATTGTCAATCATTCTTGTAATGACATATTGGCAATGGGAGCTCGACCTGTGATATTTCTTGATTATGTAGCTAACGAAACTCTTGTCCCAAAAGAAATGGAGGCAATGGTTCGAGGTATGGCGAAAGCTTGCAGAGAAAATGGGATTGCGCTCATCGGCGGTGAAACTGCCGAAATGCCGGGGATATACATGAAAGGCGAGCATGACATTGCTGGATGTATCACTGGAATTGTGGAAAAAAATAAAATAATTACTGGAAAAAAAATAAAAAAAGGAAACATTATTTTAGGTTTTCCTTCGAGCGGATTACACACAAATGGGTTTTCTTTGGCACGTAAATTGTTTTTTAATAAAATGAACTACACTGTAAATACAAAAGGAGTATTTAAAGAAACAGTGGGAAAAACCCTGATGAAAGTTCATGTAAATTATTGCAAACCAATTTTTTCTCTTTTAGATAACAGTGTTGATATAAAAGGCATTGCACATATTACCGGCGGGGGATTTATAGAAAATATTCCACGTATACTTCCAAAAAATCTTGATGCGGAAATTCAAAAAGGTTCCTGGCCTATGCTTTCGATTTTCCCTTATATGCAAAAAATTGGTAAAGTAAGTGAAAGGGAGATGTATAAAGTGTTTAATATGAGTATCGGATTTGTGGTGGTAGTGAATGAAAAACAAAGAGAAAAAATTGAAAATATATTAAAAGGTCACAAGATTTTTTGGATTGGTAAAATTATCAAGGGAACAGGTAAAGTAATTTTGAAATAATATGAATATTCTAGCAAAAACAAATTTTGAAAATCTAGGAAAAAAGTATGTGGGTAAAGTGAGAGATGTTTATAGCCAGGATGATAAAGTTATTTTAATTTCTACCGACCGATATTCGGCCTTTGATCGCAATTTGGCGCTGATTCCTTGCAAAGGCCAAGTTTTGACGGGGGTCAGCAAATTTTGGTTCGAGCAGACGAAAGATATTATAACGAATCACGTCATGGATTTTCCTGATCCCAATGTTATAGTGGGCAAAAAATGCAAAGTTATACCCGTGGAAGTGGTGCTTCGGGCCTATATAACCGGCGTTACCGGAACTTCGTTGTGGACTTTGTACCAAAAAGGAGTAAGAGATTTTGGAGATTTTACTTTGCCTAACGGTATGCATAAAAATCAAAAATTGAGCAAAGTCATATTGACACCTACCACCAAATTTGAAGAACACGATCGGCCGCTCTCAAGCAAAGAAATAATTTACGGCGGATATATGACCAAGGATCAATGGGAGAAAGTTGCTGATATTTCTTTGAAATTATTTAAGCGCGGACAGGAAGTCGCGCTCTCGAAAGGATTGATTTTGGTGGATTGCAAATACGAGTTCGGACTTACGCCTGAAGGAGAGATAATACTGATAGATGAAATTCATACGCCTGATTCTTCCAGATATTGGCAAGCGAAAACTTATGAAAAACGCATAAAAAATGGCTTAGAGCCGGAAAATTTTGACAAGGAATTTTTGCGTTTATGGTTTAAGGAAAACTGCGACCCGTATAAAGATGAAAAATTACCAGAAGCGCCGGCCGATTTAGTGGAAGAGCTGTCTCGAAGATATATACAAATATACGAGCAAATTACCGGAATTCCTTTTGAAACTGAATCGAGAGATATTGAAAAAAGAATAGAAAAAAATCTCAAAAAATACACAATATAAACAAATGACGATAAAAAATATTATGCTAGTGACAAACATAGCGATAGCAGAGTTTGTCACTTTCAATTAGTTTTTTTATTTCTTAAATTTATAATCCCGTGCGAGTTTAAATGTCTTTATGCAATCAAAAAGTTTTATATATTTGAGGTACTTTACAAATTCTTCTGGCAGGGGAGACGGGCCAACCCAGACGCTTCGCTGAATCATAGTGTAATCAAACTTTTTTAAATGAAACCGAAACCATTCTCTTTCTGCCTTGCGAACTTCTGGAATATCAAAAATAACTAAAAGATTTCTAGAAGACTCTTTATTGAAAGGTGATTTGAAAAGTTGTAATCTAGCTTTTCTTCGCGCTATATATCTTTTTCCACCTTCACTCAATTTTAAACAAGAACCTTCAAATGTTATGTATTGCTTCTTTTTTAAACGGGAAAGTGCTGAATTAATAGAATTTCTCTTATAATTTTTAAAAACAGGTAAACCAAAAATGTTGGTAGACATACCCTTATATCTAAATCTAGGTGTTTGAAGTAGTTCAAGTAAATTATTTTGAATACTCATGCTCATATTATATTCTTAAATAGAATCAGTGACAAGTCTAGCTATCGCATAAAATATCACTGTATTTACCTATACAATATTCTATTTTATGATAAAATATATTCATGAATAAAAAACAGCTTTTCCTTTGGTCGCTTTATGATTTTGCCAATTCTATTGTTTATATTAACTTCATTCTCTATTTTGCAACTTGGATTGTAGTTGATGCTGGGTTGTCGGACTTTTGGTATAATGATTTGCGCGGTGGTAGAAAATACTGGTTAAATATTTCGACTATTGGTACTTTTTTATCCTATGGGCTGGTTGCTATTTTGGCAGGAATAAATAACAATGTTTTACTAATTGCTTTATTATTTTTAACTGGACAATATTTTTACCAATTATCTTTTGTCTTTTATAATCCAATGCTAGACGATATTGCTGATGAAACCCACAAATCTCGAGTCTCGGGTATCGGTAATTTTGCTAGTTCATTGGGCTTTGTAGTGGGTATTTTAATTACACTCCCATTCGCTGGTTCTCGCATTACTCCTTTGTTAATATCTGTTCCAGTTTTCTTTATTCTTGCGCTTCCCATGATGATATTTTTTAAGGAGTCAAAAAAACATATTGGCTCAATTAATACTTCTCCAATCCAAGATGAAACTAAAATCTTTGTAAAAAAAATGATTGCATTCTTTGCAGTGTCAGCCGCTACTCCTATGCTAGTAGCCTTTTTCTTTTATAATGATGCTTTACTGACTATTAGCAATAATTACTCAATTTATCTAGAGAGAGTTTTTCATTCCCCAGATACCAGCAAATCTATTTTACTTATGACTATTTTGATAATGTCTGCTATCGGTAGTATTATTGGTGGTTGGTTGGGAGATAAAATAGGCGCGCTAAAAACTTTAAAATTTATTTTATTAGGCTGGGTTATTACCATTCCCGTGTTCGCATTAGCGCCCAATTTTCTCGTAGTAACCATCTTAACTCCCATCATGGGATTACTTATCGGTTCTGCGTGGACAACTTCTCGCTCATATTTAACTACTGTTCTTGTAAAGGAAAACATGGGGTATGGATTTTCTTTTTATACAATTGCTGAACGTTTTGCGACTTTAGTGGGACCACTTACATGGGGAGGTATAATTTGGGCTATGGGTACGGAAGCTCTTGCTTATCGTATTGCTGCTGGTACTATGACTATATTCTGTATCATTGGCTTGATTATATTACATCGTTGGAGACAACCAGTAATTTTAAACAACCAAATTATGGATTATGGGAAAAATTATTAATAATAATCATTATAAACCATGTCATTAAATTCAATTTCGCCGATAGATGGACGCTATAAGAAATATACTGAGGCTCTTTCGAAATATTTTAGTGAATCGGCTTCAATGAAATATAAAATTATTGTGGAAGGGGAGTATTTGATTGCGCTTGCTGAAACCAAGAATGTAAATTTAAGAAAATTTTCCAAAAAAGAAAAAAGGATTGTTGGAAATTTATATAATTTGAACGAAAAAGATGCAAGGGTTATAAATAAAATAGAAACAAAGGGTTATAAAAATATAAAAGCCACCAATCATGATTTTAAAGCGATAGAATATTATATAAAAGAAAAACTCAAAAAAACAAGTTTAAAAGATATTTTGGAATTTGTGCATTTTGGTTTGACCTCCGAAGATGCGAGCAATATTGCCTACGCTTTAATGATTGGCGAAAGTGTGAAGCGCGTATATTTTCCAGCTTTAAAAGATATTGTTAAAAAAATCGAAAAATTAACAAAAGAAAATGAAAATGTTCCCATGCTTGCCAGAACTCACGGACAATCGGCTTCGCCTACGACCTTTGGCAAGGAATTTAAAGTATTTTCTGAACGATTAAAACGCCAATTATCTCAATTAGAAAATCATAAACTGGAAGCTAAATTAAATGGAGCTACAGGTAATTACAACGCTCTTTTTATCGCTTATCCTAAAATTGATTGGATAAAATTTTCTGCCTCGCTAGTTTCAAAAATAGGAAAATTAAGAGGGATTCCGCTTGAAGTGAATTTATACACTACTCAAATAGAACCGCACGATAGCTATATTGAACTCTTTGATATATTAAGACGCATAAATTACATTATTATAAATTTTAATCAAGATTTATGGCGTTACATAAGCGATAATTGGATTATTCAAAGGCCGGTAAGGGGGGAAGTGGGATCTTCCACCATGCCGCATAAAATAAATCCGTGGTTTTTAGAAAATAGCGAAGGAAATTTGGGAATGGCAAACGCTTTATTTGAATTTTTTGGACGAAAACTTCCTGTTTCTCGTTTGCAAAGAGATTTATCTGATTCCACAGTATTGCGAAACATAGGCACGGCCTTTGCGCATAGCTTAATTGGTTTTAAATATTTAGGCAAACAGTTGG
>LBSW01000045.1 GCA_000990145.1 Parcubacteria group bacterium GW2011_GWB1_37_13
TTTTGCTTTTTCAAAATCGTTAAATATTTCAAATTTTGCAGTTGGCAGATTGTGCTGGCGCATAAAATCTTTAGAAAAAGCTTTTGACCATTCAAGCTTGCTTGCGGCTTTTGTCGGTCCCCAAATCCGGAGATTTTGTTTTCTGAATTCATCAACTATGCCTAGCGCCAAAGGATCGTCAGGAAGCGCCAAAGTTAAATCTATTTTTTCTTTTTTTGCAAATTCCAGAAGCTTGGAAATGTCGGTGGCTTTAATATCTATATTTGTTCCTATTTGCGATGTTCCGCCATTTCCGGGCGCAAAAAAAATTTTCCCAGCGCGAGACGATTGCGCGACTTTCCATCCAATCGCGTGTTCCCTTCCCCCGTTTCCAATTATTAAAATTTTTTGCTTACTAATCATTTTTGCATAACTTTTTTAAAACTTCCACGTATAACTGATTTTCTTTTTTCTTTAATCTTTTATACAAAGACTCAACACTGTCATCGGTTTCAATTTTTTCAAAAGTTTTCCCCAAGACCGGCCCAAAATCAAAATTCAAGGTTAAAAAATGAATAGAAGAACCGGCAAAAGTGGCTTTATGATCTAGAAAATTTTTGATAGCTTTAGTGGCCAGCATGCCTTTGTTCCAAAGCGCTTTTGTGCTGTCGGGATTCCCAACATTTCCGTCAATTGTATTCGGAATTAATCCAGGATGCAGGTTTATAATTTTATTGGGAAAGGCCAAAATCACTTCATCCAAAATAATTTGTTTCCAACCAGCCAAGCAAATATAATCTAGATTTAATTTTTTCAAAAGCGACAATAACATTTCTTTTGTTGGACATATTTCAATTTTTAAACTATGTTTTTTTGCGCGCTCCAATCCAGGAGCGTCGATTTTATCGGAAATTACCGCGCATATTTCAGCTTTTATCTCTTCTCTGTCAATTCCGTCAATTATGGCTTGAAGATTAGTGCCGGCGCCCACGTTAGAAATAAGAATCGCTAATTTTAATTTACTCTTTGGGGACATCGTAATTTACTTCATCTTTGCGCTCTTTTAAGTCAATAGGATAAATACCGGTAAAACATGAAGTGGATAAATGTTTTTTCGGCAGGCCGATAGATTTTATCAGTCCATCAAGCGAGAGATAATGCAGAGAAGTAGCTCCAAGAAATTTGCGAATTTCCTCTGTGTTTTTATGAGACGCAATTAATTCGTTTTGATTTGGAGTATCCATGCCGTAAAAATCCGGGAAACGTATAGGCGGAGAAGAAATTAAAAGATGAACTTCCTTAGCTCCTGATTTAAAAAATGTTTCCACTAATCTTTTGCAAGTATTTCCTCTGACAATAGAATCATCTATCACCGCTATTTTTTTGCCTTTTAAAACTTGTGGCAAGGGTATCAGTTTGAGCGCAACGCTATGTCGGCGAGATTTCTGATCAGGTTCAATGAAGGTTCGATGGACATAGCGATTTTTCACCAAAGCCATTTCTATTGGAATGCCGGAAACTTCGCTATACCCTAAAGCAACAGGAGTTGCCGTATCGGGCACAGGTACTATGGCATCAACTTCTAGTTTAAATTCGTGAGCTAAAGTTTTTCCAAAATTTTTCCTAACTTCATATATTAATTTATCATTTAACACGCTATCTGGACGGGCAAAATAAACATATTCAAACACATCGTGATTTGGATTTGGTTTTGCCAGTTGCACGCTTTTTATTCCACTTTCATTTATAACGATCATTTCTCCGGGTTGTATTTCTTTTGAAAATGTTGCGCCAATGGTATGGAGCGCGCATGTTTCTGAAGCAATAACATAACCTTTACCGATTTTGCCCAGCGCAAGCGGGCGCATTCCGTAAGCGTCTCGCACAGCGATCAAAGTATCTTTATTCATCATTACTAAAGAAAACGCTCCAGTAATCAAAGGAAAGGTTTTTTTTACGGACTTTTCCAATGAATTACCTTTTTTTATATAAAAATCAATCACATCGGCAATCAGCTCGGAGTCCATACGATTTTTTCGCAATGCTTTTTTTGAGGAAAGAAATTTAAGAAGCGATGCCACGCTTGGCAAATTGCCGTTATGCGCCAGAGCAAAAGAATTATCCATATTTATAACCGGCTGGGCATGATCCAGCGCTCCTCCGCCTGAAGTAGAATATCTATTGTGTCCTATGCTTATATGTCCTTTTAAATTTTCTATGTCTTTTTCTTTATAAACTTGGTGTTGCAGCGCGAATAAAGCAAAAAAAGCCAGTTTAGAAACAGGTAAATTTTTACCGTATATTCCCACAATTCCGCATTTTTCTTTTAGTTCATTCATAATAATTTAAAAAATTTTTAATTCATATTATTAAAATAATTAACAGCGTTTCTAAAAATTTGCAAGCCTTCTCCCTCCTTCCGCATTTTTTCTTTATTCAAAAACCACATCGGATTCTGATGCGTGAATATCGCTCGCTCTGGATGTGGCATTATTCCTAAAACCCTTCCATTATATGCTAAAACTCCGGCAATGCAAAAATCCGATCCATTTGGATTTTTTTCAAGATTTTGAAACTTGCAAATTTCTCCTTTCGTGTAGGTAAAAGCAATTTGCTTATTTTTTTTAATTTTTTCATACTCTTTCTTGGAAATAACATAGTATCCTTCGCCGTGCGCTATCGGAAGCGACATTTTTTTAATATTCTTGAGCCACGGGCTGTTACTTTTAGCCCCTAAATCAACCCAGCGGTCTATATAATTACCTTTTTTGTTATATGTCAGCGCGCCAGGCAGAATTTCTAAATTGGTCATAATTTGAAATCCATTAGGAAAACAAGAATTTGATATTCTAAAAGCATTTTTGGTTTGGCTATTAAATCATTGATATGTATTATGTCTGCTGTTCCTCCTGCTGATTCAAAAACAAATTTTGTTTCTTCTTCGCAATTGAGCCCGTAACCCGACATTATTATAATTTTTGGTTTTCTATTTATATTTTTTTTCATATTTCAATCTACTTTAGTTAAGTAAAGTAACTGATAGACTAGCAAAAGACTAATAAATTTCCTGCTGATAACATTTCTCACAATAAATTTTATAAATTTTCTGGTCTTCCTTTTTGTAGGATGTAAGCATTACATTACCACATTTCGTACAAATACCTTCAGAAAGATCTCGCGGATTTTTCTTACTCATGCGAGCTTCATGCCTGCAATTGAAACATTTATCTGGAAGTGACAATTTATTTTTCTTGTAAAAATTTATTTCTCTATTTATCAATTTATAATTTTTTGCGCATTTTTCACAGGTAAGAATTTCAGTCAGTAATTTATCGCTATAATCATCAGAACTTTTTGGCAGGTCCTTGTATTCTATAGTTCCCTGTCCTTTTGTGCTAGGAATGTTGTCTTTCCATTTGAAACCCTTTGACAATGCTTCTTCTTTTGAAAGAGGCATGTATTCATTAACTATTGCTTCGTTATAGGTAAATGAGCTCAATTCTATTGGCAAGAAAGAGCCCCATTCGTTATTCTTTTTCATAAGTTTTATTAATTTTGGAAATATCTTCAAATATTTTTCTTTTGAATATTGTTTATTAAAAATACAGTAAGATTTATTTATTTGTCCTACACAACCGATACAATTTAAACAATTTCTGCAGTCAAAAAGACCGATTGAGTCTACGCAAGATTCACATTCTTGCGAATAAAAAAGTTTTGTACTTCCTAAACAATCAATGCATTCGTAACAGGATTCACATTTAAAAAGATACAAATTGTCTGTTGAATCTCTTGAATTCCAGACAATATGTCCATAATCACAATCTTCGGCTTCAACACAGCCAAAAGCAAGATAACAATTCTTGCTTTCAAGGACTTGGTTTGAATATTCGCAGTTCTCACATTGGACATTCACTATAGATATATGTGGCACTGTATTAAATAATTTAATTATTTGATCAAAAAAAGTCTGATTCCAATCAATATCTATTCCGTATGACATGGGGTCCCAATTATCTCCCCACCATTCAGAAATATCATAAACAGGAAAAAGTGTTTCGGTGTCATAAACTGAAATAATCATTTTACCAGACATGCTTGAGGGTCTCCTGTATAGGGTTTTAAAATTTCTAAACAAAGTGCGTAGCTGTTGCCTACACTGTGGGCATTTCTCTGGTACAGGCACACTCATCTTTTCGTAAAACCCAAAATCATCCTGCTCGATGATGAAATCCTTTTTGCAATTTTTGCAGTTTTTTATTTTGCTTATTCTATTTGTCATTTTTGTGAATTTGAAAATTTGTGGTAGATATTATACAGTTTTTTTACGTTTGTTTCTACTATTTTATTTTTGCCATCTGTAATTTCTACTTTTCCATTTTTCTCAACTTTTCCTATTTTAACACAGCAAATATCTTTCATTACTTTTTCAAACTGTTTTGCGTTTTTAGGAGATATAGACACTAAAATCCTGCCTTGGTTTTCAGAAAAAAGTTTAGCGTCTACTACGGAGACTACGGAGGCAACGCCTCCGTAGTCGTATAGATTTCCAGGGAGATTTTTGATAGAAACACTGTATCCAAGCATTCCACCGACGGCCGCCTTGGCTAATGCAATTCCCAAACCTCCAGAAGTTACAGAAAGCGAAGAGACTACCAATTCTTTTTCTATAACTTCCTCTAATGCAAAATAAGTTTTTAAATTTTTTTCTAAATTAACTTTTGGCACATTATTTCCTATGTTGTTGTTTCTCTCATTTTTTGCGAGCAATTTATAATACTCGCTTGCTCCAAGTTCATCGTTTGTTTCTCCCAACAAATAAATATAATCGCCTGCATTTTTAAATTCCGGCGAGACAGTTTTATAAATGTCAGGCATTACGCTGATTGCGGAAATAAGCAGTGTCGGCGGAATAGAAATGACTACTTGATTACCCTTTTCATCGTAGCCCCTAAAGTCATTAAACATACTGTCTTTGCCGGAAATAAACGGTGTGCCATAGCCCACAGCACAGTCATAGCAGGCTTTTACAGCATCTACGAGCTGTGCTAGTCGTTTTTGGTCATATGATGAGCACCAACAGAAATTATCCAGAATAGCAAGATGGGAAAGTTTTCCACCGCAGGCAATTATATTTCTTACTGCAGTATCTAATCCGCAAGCTGCCATATGATAAGTGCTAATATCTCCATACGAAGGATAAACTCCAGATGACAAAACAACTCCCTTATTGGAATTTAAAACTGGGCGAAAAACTTGGCTATCAGTGTTAATGCGTCCCGGACCAGAGAGAGGTTTCAACACAGAAGACGCTTGTACTTCGTGATCATACTGTTCGGAGATGAAGGAAAATCCACACAAACCTTCCGGCAATTTGGGTTCAAGAAAGTTTGAAGAATATGGAGTTGTGGAAAGATGAACTTTTGGCAGACCATTGTGAAGAAATTCCATATTAAGATCCATAATTTTTTTGCCATTATATTGCACGATGATTTTAGGGGAATTTATAAATTCCCCTATCGCTGTAGCTTCTACCCCCCGGCTTTTCATAAGCTTGCAAAATATTTTCCATTTATTTTTCGGAACAGATAAAGTCATGCGTTCTTGTGATTCAGAAATCCAAATTTCCCAAGGCCGTAGACCTGGATATTTAAGTGGAACTTTTTCTAAAAATACTCTTACTCCTCCACATTCTTTTGCCATTTCAGCCACTGAACAAGATAATCCTCCTGCGCCATTATCCGTTATGCTGTTGTATAAATCCATATCACGCGCTTCTTTGACTAACGCATCACTTAATTTTTTTTGAGTTATTGGATCGCCGATTTGTACCGCGGTTGCGGGAGAATTTGAATCCATAGCGACTGAAGAAAAAGTTGCCCCATGTATGCCATCCAATCCGACTTTTCCGCCGATCATAACTATATAATCTCCCGCCTTCGCGCTCTTTTCATGCGAAAATTTTTTATGTATTTTTTTTGGAATCAATCCAACGGTTCCGGCAAAGACAAGCGGTTTGGCGCGATAACGATCGTCAAATTTTATAAAACCGGAAATAGTTGGAATACCAGAACAATTTCCGCCGACATTTATGCCTTTTATCACTCCATTCATGATTCTTTTTGAAGAAAGCATCAGTTGAGTCAAGTTTTTATCTCTGAAAAATTTTCTTTCATCATCAGGATAACCAAAACAGAATCCATATGTATTAGCTATGGGTTTTGCACCTAATCCGAAACCGATTGTATCGCGATTGACTCCCACGATTCCTGTAATCGCTCCACCAAAAGGATCTAATGCTGAAGGGCTATTATGCGTTTCAACTTTATGTGTAATTAAATAATCTTTATCAAAAATTATTGCACCAGCATTATCACTAAAAATAGAAACACAGAAATCTTCTTTCCCTTTTTGTTTTCTTATTAGATTTGTTGCGCCTTTTATATAAGTTTTATACAAACCATCCCTAATGTCATCTATCGGATTTGCAAAAATGGTATGTTTACAATGTTCAGACCAAGTCTGCGCCAAAGATTCTAGCTCAATATCTGTCGGATTTCTTTTTAATTTCGCAAAATATTCCTTAATAGCATGCATTGAGGATAAATCTAGCGCCAGCGGTCCACGACGCACCCCATTTTCATCTTCTATTCCCTCTTTGCCTATTTTGATAAGCTCTTCATTTGAAACCGAAAGTGGAACATTAATAACAGCAATACTTTTTCTTATAATTACTTTTGGAATTTTATTTGGTAAATTTATTTTTCCGGATTTTATTTCTACTATATTCTCTCGCTCAATCAGTGGATTGTATAGAGTGAGAGAATATTTTTTAACATCTTCAAGTTTGCGTGATTTAACAAAAAAAATTTTGGAAGTATAAACATGAAAGTCACTATTATTTTTTAAATGAAGCAAATCAGCTGCCATTTCTTTGACTGTATG
>LBSW01000046.1 GCA_000990145.1 Parcubacteria group bacterium GW2011_GWB1_37_13
CCTCTGAGGGTTCAAACTGTCGAAAAAACAATTACGAATTAAGAATTAGTAATTGCGAATTTAAATACAAAATGCATTTTCATTCGTAATTCGTAATTGATAATTGTCAATTATTTGTTCAACGGTCTGAACCCAGCTCGCGTACCTTTTTAATTGGCGAACAGCCAAACGCTTGGCAGCTTCTCCGCCGCCGCGCTAAGGTGAGCCGACATCGCTTGTCGACATTTTTCTCCCGTTACCGGAAGGATCGGACTATATCTTCACCCTTAAAAATATTTTCATATTTTATAAGGGGTTCGGCGTGTTAGCGTAAAATAAATTTCTACGCTCCGACCAGTTAAGGTCAAGTCTCTACAGGGTCAATTCAGCACTAATTTCTAAGCTCTTGACAAAATAAGTATAATCTGCTATACTACCACAAGTTGGAATTGCCTTAGTGCGCCAACGAAGTCGTAGTGTGCTCCGAACTACGCCATCCTGCGATCCACAGTGTTAAAGCGGTCGAGAGATGTACATCTCGGAGAGGTGGGCGGACGCATGTCTTAGCCCACTTTTTTATTGTCTAAAAACTCAAAAATTAGTACTGAACGACTTCCCGCGGTATTGTCCATGTTTATATTATACCATTGAGGTATAAGTCTAGTGCATGGAGTCCACCGTTATAAGCCAAATTATTTTTGTATCGCATTACTACGATAGGCGCCCCGATGTTTCTCAACTTTTACATTGAGAGTTAAGGTGCCGAACTCCGCCGTCGATATGAACTCTTGGGCGGAACTAGCCTGTTCATTACAGTGGCTAGTACATAGACTATATCATCACCCTATAAATTTAATCTACAATTTAAATTATTTAGGGGTCGGCGTGTTAGCATTCATCTTTGTTCGACAATAGATGAACACTCTGACCACAAAAAGTGATCAAGTCGTTACGGGGTCAAAGAGTTTGTATTGCAATGATTCAATAATAAATGGACGAATGAGAGCTTGAAGTTTTTTAGTCTCCTTCGCTCCAAAAAACAAAACGAAACCCTTGTTTTTCTTATCATAGATTGTGGTAACAATATCAAAATTTTTCTCGATAGTTTTTTGTAATATTTCTGTCTCAGTACGAGTTACTCGGCCGAGATAAATATAACTGTTTCTATCTATTTTGCTAAAGTAGCCATCGTCCATATACCATACAGCAAGTGTGATTGGTTCGGTAAGAATTTCTCCAATATCATTTGGAATAATTTTCTTTCCGTTTGGATAAAAATACTTTCGCCATTTTCCAAAAACAGGTCCCGCACTAGATTGCCACCGGCAATACTTGTAAGTTTCTTTGCTTTTTGGATGAATTCTTTCAAGATAAGTTGGCTTGCCTTGAAATAATCTGCCAAAAATATTTCCTTTCCATAAAACATAATCTTTTTGCTTTTGACTATGTTCCAATCTTAATCTGGCATTCTTCTCTCCGGTTTTTTGCAAAAAACCATCCCCGAGTATCGTGCCGATTAAAACATTCGTCTGCTGTTTGGTTAATTTCATTACTACTGCCATATACTGAATTATACATTAATTCTCTCGACTTCCCACGGTATTGCGCATTTTTAATGCGGTTCCACCGTTATAAGCCGTTTTTTATCCGCAAATTACTTCGCGGAGGGACAACAGGACTCTTCTAAATATTTCTATCGCAGAGTCTATCCCTAGAGTAGCTTTTATCCGTTAATCTTCCACCGCAGCTGACCTTTAAACCCCTCCTTTACTTTTTAGGCATTTCTGTTAAATGTCAAAGGCGACCTTTGACATTGATGTTTTGTTAACATCCTTCATGTCGCCATGAAGATCGGACTATACATTCATCTCTCAATTTTTTTAATTGGGATGGTTGGTTTGTAGTCTCTGAGGGAATTATTTTTCATTAGCTATATCTGTCATAGCCTTTTGAATTTTCGTTAAATTATCTTGAATAGTTTCCAGTCTTTTTTGAAGAATTCCGGGTTCAATAGTATCACCCATAGCCAATGATCCTATTATTATTTCCAACTGATCTTTCAAGCCATTCATTTCAATTGAAGACAAATTAGCAATTTTTTCTCTTCTTGCCCCATCTTTTTCGATGACTGTTTTTGTCGCAAATTCTATTCCCATAATTTTTTAATTCCCTGCTGATTGACCGCAGGTATACATTGTTACTTTTAATATTTAACGACTAAAAGTAGTATACCATACCCGGTTTTCCCAGCAAATTCCCAACTTTCCAAATGTTGAACACCGAGTGTCTAACATTTGCCCCCCTATTTTTGTTTCATGTCAAAGCAAATATCTTTTTGTCTTTGACATTGGAGCTGTAAAATTCGAAGATTCGAATTCAAAAATTCAAATCCTCGAGGGTACAGCCCCAGTAAAACTATCCGCCATATACTGTCTCAAAGCGTTTTTGCCGCTTTGGTTAGAACATATCCTCAAAAAGAATGGTATTTCACTGACGAGTAGAATTCATCCAAAAACGAATCCATCAGACCTCTCCCATCTATGCTACGCAGTCCAAAAACATGCTCAATATAAAGTTATAGTAAAGCTTCATAGGGTCTTTTCGTCTAACTGCACTNTGCACTTAACCGGCATCTTCACCGGTATTGTATTTTCACCGAGCTGGTCCCCGAGACAGTTCTCCAGTCATTATACCATTCGTGCGCGTCGGAACTTCATGTTCCTTCCACTATTTCTAGTGGCACTGACTATATCTTCATCCGATCAATTTTAAAATTGATTTAGGAGCTGGCGTGTTATCTGCTAATAAATTAGCAAATCTAATCTTTCTGTAATTTACAGTTAGATTAAGTCGATACGGGGTCAAACTACTCAGATTTTTGGGGTCAAATATATATGACAATACTAATCTTTAAAGGTAATCTTTCTCCTAAGAAAGGACCAACTTATGAAAGATGCTCTTTACGCCCTCGGATTCACAGTCTTGTTTTACGCGACATGCATCCTGCTATTGATGACATACACTATGGTATACAGACTCCTTGTGAGAAAGTTACCAAAGCATATTGTCAAGAAGTTACGGCTTGAAGAAAGCCTTGCATTTCTCGAAAACATGATCAAAAAAAAACTGAGAAAATCCAAATCGTTCCAAAGCACTCCCCTGAAAAGGAGTGTCTTTTTTAACCCAAAAATCTAAGTAGATTGACTTCCCACGGTATTCTCCTGCTTTCATAGACTTACCTCAAGTCTCCAGCGAGGACTCCACCGTTATAAGCCAGAAATTTCCCTCAAGATTACTCTCGAGGCGGGCAGTTCCTACCCGACACATTCTGTTACTTTCCTCCAACACTACAAGAGTTGGAGTAACTCCGACGCTATGTCGGAGCGGTCTGGCGCGAGCCAGACTCTGCATGTCGCCATGCAGTTCAGACCATATCATAATCTCCGACCAGAAAGTTCAGAGACTTTGGCGTGTGGTCGTTGAGGAGCTGTTGAAATACGAACATACATCTTTTTCTTTGTCGCGTTTGTCGGAGTGGATACTGATTGAGAAACATTTCGCATATATTCTTTAATATATTACGACCATTTATTTCAAGGTGATAAACACCATCTTTTCTCAACCTAACATTTCCATAACCGATAAATTTCTGCAACAGTTCAATTATTTTTCTGTCTTTCATAGCAATAGCAAAGAATGGTTGTTTGTAAAGTCCAGAAGACTTAAAACCAAATGAACCCTCTCCGTCTATCACCCCTGCGAGAAAATAACCAAGAGAATCTTTGTGAATAGTTAGTAAATCAAATTCTTGATCTACAATACCATTCTCTTTGAGTTCTCTTAATTTTGCTCGCAACTTTTCCATTTCTGCAGTTTTTTCTTTTTGAAACTTACTCGTTTTGTGATCTGCAAGATACACGAGAGCGTTTTTCAAAAGTATAATACGATTTTTTGCCAAATCGCCTGCGAGAATTGGATATTGCTCAAGAAAATCAAGCACGATTCGCACTTTATCTTTTCCTCGAGCTGACAGATTATAAGCGCCCTTGACCGAAGTGATAACACCCCGACCATTCATAACTTCACGGTTGATTTCCTTTAAGATTTTTTTGTCTGCATTTGTAACAGTAAGATCAATCGCGTAGTAAAATCCTTTCGGATTTTTGTTTGTTGCTTTAATAATTGAGCAAGACATTTCTGCTGACATAAATCCTGAAAACCAGAATTTGGTCGCATTCAACATTTCCTGCGGATTGTCTGCACTCAAAACATTTTTACTCATCTGATAATTATATCAAATAAGTAGCTTGAGATACACAGAGTTTCCCGCATATAGCCAAGTTTTCCGCAAGAATCGCTTCTTGCGGTCCCAGTCATTTTAGGTATTTCGCTTTTCGTTTCTTGTAGTACGAAGGACCATATCTTCTCCCAATTTTCTTTTTGGGGGCATGGCGTATGGTCTCTGAGGGGTCAATTACGACTTCCCTGCTGATCATCCTTCGATTTAACTCAGGACTTCCCAGCATATAGCCATGTTACCGATTATGCATTACTGCATAATGAGGCAGCATTTTACGTTTGGTATAATGATTTAATTATTTACCTAAACTCGTAATTCTACAACAGTCCCAGTTCTTATTGACTCATTATTATACAATAAATATAAAATAAGTCAATAACCTTAGGACCGTTATAGTTACGGCCGACATTCACCAGGGCTTATATAACTCACCATATCTTTCTTGCGAAAAATACAACGGCTATATTTGACCTTCTGGCATTGGTCAGGCATCACCCCCTATACATCCTCTTACGAGTTCGCAGGGAGCTGTGTTTTTGGTAAACAGTTGCCAGAGATACTTATTCGCTTAAATAATTCTTTTTTAGTATTACCATTATGTTTAATTCTGTATTCTCTAGTCCTGGCATTTTCTTCAGATTTATAAGCTTCAGCATAAACAATAATCCATTTACCATTTTTTCTTGTAGTAAATTTTTTACCTTTATTATTATGCTCTATAAATCTTCTCTTTAGGTCAGTTGTATATCCAACATATAATTCTTTCGAAGAATCATTTTGAATAATATAAACATAATGCATTACTGTATTATAACCCAAAAGTGGGGCTGGGAAGCCTTATCCCGAAGTTACGGCTGCTTTTTTGCCGAGTTCCTTGGGGACCACTCACTCGTTCGTCTTGGTCTAATCGACCTGATCACCTGTG